>NZ_JBYCLE010000251.1:0-11496 GCF_057473765.1 Mycobacterium sp. TH-M106
CCTTCACCGTCGTCATCGGAAGCACCTGCGCCCCGGCGGATTCGGCGAGGCCCAGATAGTTCTTCACCAACGTGTTCTTGGCGCCGACGCGGCAGCCAGTCATGCACGAGCCGCACTCCAGGCAGCCGGTGCGTGCCGGGCCGGCACCACCGAAATACGGATCCGGGACGGTCTGTCCCGGCGCCTTGGTGCCGTCGGGACCGAAGAACACCCCGACCGGGGTCGGCACGAACGTGTCGCCACAGCCCATGTCGTCGGCCACCTCTTTGAGCACCCGGTCGGCGTCGGTGAAGGTCGGGTTCTTCACCACGCCCAGCATTCGCTGCGCCTGGTCGTAGTGCGGCATCAGCTCGCCGCGCCAGTCGGTGATGTGCGACCATTGCCGGTCGGCGAAGAACGGCTCCGGCGGCACGTAGAGGGTGTT
Organism: Mycobacterium sp. TH-M106; assembly: GCF_057473765.1. Classification (NCBI taxonomy): domain Bacteria; kingdom Bacillati; phylum Actinomycetota; class Actinomycetes; order Mycobacteriales; family Mycobacteriaceae; genus Mycobacterium; species Mycobacterium sp. TH-M106. Next base: position 425 of record NZ_JBYCLE010000251.1, read on the forward strand.
GGCGTAGTTCAGCGAGCCGCCGCCCACCCCGGCACCGGCCAGGATCATCACGTTGCGCAGCGGATGGATGCGCTGGACGCCGTAACAGCCCAGCTTCGGCGCCCACAGGAACTTGCGCAGGTCCCAGGACGTCTGGGCGAACTCCTCGTCGGCGAAGCGGCGGCCGGCCTCCAATACCCCTACCCGGTAGCCCTTTTCGGTCAGCCGCAGCGCGCTGACACTGCCGCCGAAACCCGAGCCGATGATCAAGACGTCGTAATCCGGATTCACCGGTGCAGTATGAACCGCTTTACATCCGCCTGGTAACCGGGTCACCCATCGCCGCGTTGTCCACGAAACGTTGACGCTGCGTTCACCATCCCCGCTACCCGAAGCCCGCCACCCGAAGCCCGCTACCCGAATCTCTGTGTGGTGGTCGCGGGACCGACGAGTCCAGCCCGGGGCTGTCACCTTGAATACACAAAACCATGCATGTATACATGCAGAGTGGCCACTAAGACAATATCGATCGACCTCGATGCCTATGAGCGCCTTCGGGCCGCTCGGCGCACACCGAACGAATCATTTTCCCGCGTCATCAAGCGTGCGCACTGGCGCAACGAAGTTCCCACGGCGGCAGCGCTTCTCGACGCACTCGACGCCCTACCGGCGGTGGGCGACCACGTTCTCAGGCGCCTCGACGAAGCGCAACACGCCGACACACCGCCGCCGGACCAATGGCGCTCAAACTAAGCGTCGACACGACATTTCTCATCGATCTGCAACGGGAGAGATCTGCCGGTGACGACGACGGTGCCGCGCACCAGGTGCTCAAACGCTCGCCGGATGCCGAGTTGTTCCTTTCAACGATCGCGTTAGGCGAGTTCGCCGAAGGATTCGACCAAGCCGACGACCCGATCATCACCGCCATGCGCACGGGACACGCGGTCGTTCCGGTAGATGACCGGATAGCGTTGGTCTACGCAAGAGTGGCAAGGGCGCTGCGGCACCGTGGCGAACTGATCGGTGCCAATGATCTCTGGGTCGGTTGCACGAGCCTGCAATTGGGCATCCCGATCGTCACCGCGAACGTCGCGGATTTCCGGCGAATCGACGGGCTCGGCATCGTCCAATACCGTTGACGTTCAAGGCGTAAAGCGCGGCCACCGCGCACTGAGGCTGCCCCGCGATGAGTTGAGCACCTCAGCACCCGACGGTCAGGCCGACCTTCTGGAATTCCTTGAGGTCGCAGTATCCCGCCTTCGCCATCGACCGGCGCAGGCCACCGACCAGGCTGAGGCTGCCGAACGGGTCGTCGGAGGGCCCGTTCAGGACGCGTTCCATCGGCGGGCGCTCGCCGGCCGCGATCTGCAGCAGCGCCCCGCGTGGCAACGACGGGTGCGCCGCCGCCGCCGGCCAGAACCATCCGCCGCCCAGCGCCTCCGCGCACTCGGCCAGCGGCGTGCCCAACACGACCGCGTCGGCACCGCAGGCGATCGCCTTGGCCAGCTCACCGGAGGTGTGGATGTCGCCGTCGGCCAGCACGTGCACGTACCGGCCGCCGGTCTCGTCGAGGTATTCACGCCGCGCGGCGGCGGCGTCGGCGATCGCGGTGGCCATCGGGACGCTGATGCCCAGCACCTCGTCGGTGGTGGTCACGCCCCGGGTGGAGCCGTAGCCGACGATGACGCCGGCGGCCCCGGTGCGCATCAGGTGCAGCGCGGTGCGGTGGTCCTGCACGCCGCCGGCGACCACGGGCACGTCGAGCTCGGAGATGAAGGTCTTCAGATTCAGCGGCTCGCCATCGCTGGCCACCCGCTCGGCGGACACGATCGTGCCCTGGATGACCAGCAGGTCGATGCCGGCCGCGACGAGCACCGGCGTCAGCCATTGCGCGTTCTGGGGGCTCACCCGCACCGCCGTGGTGACGCCGGCCTCGCGGATGCTGACCACCGCGGCAGCCAGCAGTTCCGGGTCCAGCGGTGCCGCGTGCAGTTCCTGCAGCAGCCGTACCGCGGCCGAGGGTTCGGGCTCCTTCTCTGCGGCCTCGACGAGCTGAGCGATCTTGGCCTCGACGTCGGCGTGCCGCCCGATCAGGCCTTCGCCGTTGAGGATTCCCAACCCGCCGAGCCGACCGAGTTCGATGGCGAACTCCGGCGACACCAACGCGTCGGTCGGATGGGCCAGCACCGGGATCTCGAACCGGTAGGCGTCGAGCTGCCAGGTCGTCGACACGTCCTTCGACGAGCGGGTGCGGCGCGACGGCACGATGCTGACTTCGCTGAGTTCATAGGCGCGGCGCGCGATGCGGCCCATCCCGATCTCGACCATGTGGATATCCAGCGAGCTTTCTAACGGGCGTAGTAGTTGGGTGCTTCGACGGTCATGGCGACGTCGTGCGGGTGGCTTTCGCGGAGTCCGGCGGCGGTGATCCGGACGAACTGCGCCTGCTGCAGGGCCTCGATGGTGGACGAGCCCGTGTAGCCCATGGCGGCCCGCAGCCCACCGGTCAGCTGGTGGATCACCGACGACAGGGGGCCGCGGAACGGCACGCGGCCCTCGATGCCCTCGGGGACCAACTTGTCCTCCGAGAGCGCGTCGTCGGCGAAGTAGCGGTCCTTGGAGTAGGACCTGCCTGGAGCTCCGGCCCCACCCCTGCCCTGCATGGCGCCCAGCGATCCCATCCCGCGGTAGCTCTTGAACTGCTTGCCGTTGACGAAGATCAGTTCGCCGGGCGCTTCGGCGGTGCCGGCCAGCAGCGATCCCAGCATTGCCGTCGACGCACCGGCGGCCAGTGCCTTGGCGATGTCGCCGGAGTACTGCAGCCCTCCGTCGGCGATGACGGGCACGCCCGCCGGCCCGCACGCGGCGACCGCCTCGAGGATCGCCGTGATCTGCGGTGCGCCCACACCGGCCACGACGCGCGTCGTGCAGATCGACCCAGGCCCGACACCGACCTTCACCGCGTCGGCACCGGCCTCGACCAGTGCGGCGGCGGCGGCCCTGGTGGCCACGTTGCCGCCGATCACCTCGACTCGGTCGCCCACCTCGATTTTGAGCTTGCCGACCATGTCGAGCACCAGCCGATTGTGGGCGTGCGCGGTGTCGACGACCAGTACGTCGGCGCCCGCGTCGACCAGCATCATGGCCCGCACCCAGGCATCGCCACCGACGCCGACCGCGGCCCCCACCAGTAGCCGGCCGTCCTTGTCCTTGGTCGCCAGGGGGTGCTGCTCGGTCTTGACGAAGTCCTTCACGGTGATCAGGCCGGTGAGCCGACCATGACCGTCGACCACGGGCAACTTCTCGATCTTGTGGCGGCGCAGCAGGCCCAGCGCAGCGTCGGCGCTGACCCCTTCCTGGGCGGTGATCAGCGGGGCCTTGGTCATCACCTCGGCGACCGTCTTGGTCTGGTCGACCTCGAACCGCATGTCGCGGTTGGTGATGATGCCGAGCAGCGCGCCGGAGTCGTCGACCACCGGCAGGCCGGAGATCCGGAACCGTGCGCACATCGCGTCGACCTGCGCCAGGGTGTTGTCCGGCCGGCAGGTGACCGGATCGGTGACCATGCCCGCCTCGGATCGTTTGACCGTCTCGACCTGGCCGGCCTGTTCGGCAACAGGCAGGTTGCGGTGCAGCACACCCATTCCGCCGGCTCGCGCCATCGCGATGGCCATCCGCGACTCGGTCACCGTGTCCATCGCTGAACTGACCAGCGGCACTTTCAGTCTGATCTTCCTGGTGAGGTGGCTGGTGGTGTCCGCCGCGGCGGGCACCACGTCGGACGCCGCCGGCAGCAGCAGGACGTCGTCGAACGTCAGCCCCAACATGGCTACCTTGTTGGGATTGTCGCCCCCGGTCGGCACCGAGTTCTCCGTCAGGCCGCCGCGAAAATACGGACTCGCGACCAGGTCGGAACTGTCTTCCAGGTGGGACATGCCACGGGACATCGGTGAGGCCTCCATACGCATGCGAAGTGAGACACCCATCCTATCGGCTCGCCCCCCGCCGGTGACGATGCGCGCCGCGGACGGACCGCCGAATCGCCGCGGAGACGGCGCGCGTTTACCTGCTGGCGTTCCCGTCGGGGGCGTGCGTACCCTAGAGGGGTGCGCAACCACCTCCCCCCGGGTTTGCCGCCCGACCCGTTCGCCGACGACCCCTGTGATCCGTCGGCGGCTCTCGATGCCGTAGAGCCGGGTCAGCCGCTCGACCAGCAGGAGCGCATTGCGGTCGAGGCCGACCTGGCGGACCTGGCGGTCTACGAGGCGCTGTTGGCGCACAAGGGGATTCGCGGGCTCGTGGTGTGCTGCGACGAGTGCCAGCAAGACCATTACCACGACTGGGACATGTTGCGGGCCAACCTGCTGCAACTGCTGATCGACGGCACCGTCCGCCCGCACGAGCCGGCCTACGACCCCGAGCCGGACTCCTACGTGACTTGGGATTACTGCCGTGGGTACGCCGACGCTTCGCTCAACGAGGCGACCTCGGACGCCGACGGATACCCCCGGCTGCACTGAGTCGGCCGCACCGAGTCGCGCCCCGGCTAGGGGGCGCCGTCCGGCGCCTCCGGTGCGGGCACGGCGGTCTGGCCATGGCGGCGATGACCCCCGGGGAACGGCGTGGGCGCGGGACTCGATCCCTGTTCCGGCGGCGGAGGCATCGAGACGTCCGGCGGCTGGGACACCGGCGCCGTAACCCCGGGCCCTCCGGACGCGGGAGGCAGCGTCGCGTTCGGGTCGCGCGAGCGGACCTTCGTGTCGAGCAGGTTGACCTGGTCCATCAGGTCGTGCCGGCTGGCGTTGTCGTTCATCGACTGCACCGCGGTGCTGACCTCGGCCAGCTGCGTGTGCGCCTGGTCCCACTGGCCCTGGTTGATCATTTCCTGGACCTTGGCCAGCTCCGCCTTGGCGGACAACGTGATCTGGTCGTCGTTGACCCGGGGCTCGTCGAAGACCATCGCATGCAGGCCGTAGAGGGCGTCCCCGGGGCGCGCCTCGGCCACCAGGGCCCCGAACCCGCTGAGCGCCAGCAGCGTCGCGGCGACCGACCCGATCGCGGCCAGGCCCCGCCGGCTGCGCCGGCGTTCCGCGATCCCGGCGCGCAGCGCCTCGACGGCCTCCTCCGGCGACACCAGCGCGCTGGCCGGCGGCCACCGCAAGTTGTCGCGCCAGTCCTCCAGCAGTTGGGCCAGCGCCGCGTCGTCGGGGTCGTCGCGATCCTGCAGATCGACCGGGAGGCGTTCGGCGAGCGCGTCGAGCAGCACATCGGTACGGGCGAACTCGTCCATTCCCGGCTGGTCGCCGAGGGCACGTCCAAACTCACGCATAGTCACCTGCCGCAACGATTTCGGATTTGAGGCGCATCAGAGCACGGTGCTGGGCCACCCGCACCGCGCCCGTGGTGCTGCCGACGGCCGCGGCGGTCTCCTCCGCGGACAGGCCGACGACGACGCGGAGGATCAGGATCTCGCGCTGTTTGGCGGGCAGGATCTCCAGCAACTCGCTCATCCGGCTCACCGAGTCGGCCTCGATGGCCCGCTGCTCCGGACCCGCCTCGGCCGACCAGCGTTCGGGAACCGTTTCGGCCGGGTAGGTGAGATCGCGGCCCGCCGCGCGATGGGCGTCGGCGACCTTGTGGGCGGCGATCCCGTAGAGGAAGGCCAGAAAGGGCCGGCCCCGTTCGCGGTAGCGGGGCAGCGCCGTAATGGTGGCCAAGCACACCTCCTGAGCCACGTCATCGGCTGACAGACCACCTCGCTCGACCGTGCCGACTCGCGCCCGGCAATATCGCACCACTATCGGACGGATGGTCTCCAGCACCTCCCGTAGAGCCTTCCGGTCCCCCGCTGCGGCCTCGGCCACCGCGGCGTCGAGACGTTCCCCTTGAATTGTCATCGACGGCGGTATCTCCAACGTTACGGACCGGACACATCCCGGGGCTTACCTACGCAATGACAATAACGGGCGGAGGGCCGTTCAATCGGTATGCCAGGTTCCACCGGCGCGTCGCACCTGACCTGCGCAGATACCGCGAATTTCGGCCAAATTCCGTGCCGCAAACGTGACGCTCCCGATATCGATCAGCAAGCATGCCAGGGCCCATCGCAGTGGCGTCAGCCCCAGCCGGGCGGTCTCGTCCAGCGCGGTGTCGGCCACGGCGCGGGCCTTGTCGGTGGCACCGGCGCTGCACAGGGCGGCCGCCAGGACGACGTCGCTCTTGACCCGGTGCCGCGCCGAGGCGACCGCCATCGCCCGGGACAGTTCGACGGCCTCGCCGGCGTGGCGGACGGCGATGTCGCCGTGACCGCCGGCCATCGCCAGCTCGGCGGCCACCCACCGTCGGCGCACGGCAAGCCGGTCGGGCATCACCGGCCCCGGTTCCAGCACCTCGTCCACGCGGGCCAGCAACGCCGCCGCGGCGGCCAGGCGCCCGACGCCCAGCGCGTCGGCAGCGAGCCCGGTCAGCGCGTCGGCGCGCGCCTCGGGGTCCGCGCCCGCCAGGGCCAGGGCCCGACCGTCCCAGCCCCGCGCCACGGTGTGCCATCCCAGCTGGCGCAGGAACGATCCCTGCGTGCTGTGGGCCAGCGAGAGCAGGCGCCCCGGCGCACGGCCGCGCCGCAACTGGGCCAGATCGCGACAGGCGCTGCCGTATCGGCCCTGCCCACCGGCCGCCACCGCCCGCAGCCACAACTGCTGCGCGGTGCTCGCCGTCGGCAACGGCCAGCGGCCCGGCTCGCCGCCGAACGCGGCGGCGGCCAACTCCTCGTCGACCCCGGAAGTGTGATAAGTCTCAATCACCGGCATAGTAGTAAACAGTTCGTGCGGGTTGTGTTACCGAAATGTTAATCGCAAACGCGCCATGGCTAATTGCCCGGCGCCGCCCTCCCGGCACTGAGCTGGGACGATCTCGATTCGGCCAATTGCCTGGTAGCACCCCTTCCCGTCGGGGAATGCGGCATAGATGAACGCAGAGTAAAATATGCTCCAACGCTTACATATTTTGCCGTCCTAAGTGGCTATTGACGGAAATTCGCGGTCCCCCCTAACGTCTACCGGTGACGGGTTGTCATCGGTGACGCCGCTTCATTTCAGTTGCACCACAGCTTTTCGGACACTTCTCGGACGCTTCTGGAACTCGACCTCAACTGGCGTGCCGTGCAGAGAGGGAACAAGCCAATGCCACAGCCTGATCAGCTACCCGGGCCCAACGCCGACATCTGGAACTGGCAACTCCAGGGCCTGTGCCGCGGCGTTGACTCGTCGATGTTCTTTCACCCCGACGGTGAGCGCGGACGCGCACGCACGCAGCGCGAGCAGCGCGCCAAGGAAATGTGCCGGCAGTGCCCGGTGATCCAGCAGTGCCGTTCCCACGCCCTCGACGTCGCTGAGCCCTATGGCGTCTGGGGTGGCCTGTCGGAGTCCGAGCGCGACCTGCTGCTCAAGGGGGACATCGGCCGCGGGCGGGGCATTCGCCGATCGGCCTGAGTTGTCCTGAGCCCGGCGGCCGCGGACTGCGGCGCGGCCCTCACCCGTTCCAGCGGGGCGGGCGCTTCTCGATGAAGGCCTGGACGCCCTCGAGCGCGCAGGGATCCATCATGTTGGCGGCCATCGTCGCGCCCGCGTCCTCGTAGGCGGACTCGATTCCGGCTTCGATCTGGCGGTAGAAGAGGGCCTTGCCCATGGCGACGGCGACGCGCGGCTTGGCGACCACCCGCGCCACCAGCGCCTCGACCACGTCGTCCAGCGCCTCGGGGGCCGCCACCTTGTTGACCAGCCCCAGCACCCGCGCCTCCTCGGCCGACACGAACTCGCCGGTGACCAGCATCTCGAAGGCGGCTTTGCGGGACAGGTTGCGCGACAGCGCCACCCCCGGTGTCGCGCAGAAGAGCCCGACGTTGATGCCGCCGACCGCGAAGCGCGCGTCGCGGCCGGCCACCGCGAGGTCGCACATCGCGACGAGCTGGCAGCCCGCGGCGGTCGCCAGACCGTGGACACGCGCGATCACCGGCACGGGCAGGCGCTGGAAGGCCAGCATCACCGCCGTGCACTGCGCGAACAGCCGCTGGTAGTACTCGAGCGACGGCTCGGAGCGCATCTCCTTCAGGTCGTGGCCGGCGCAGAAGGCCGTGCCGGAAGCCGCGAGGACGACGGCACGCACCGCTTCGTCTTCGCCGAGCGCGCCGACGGCCTCACCGAGCGCCGCGAGCATCGCCTCCGACAGCGCGTTGAACGCGTGCGGGCGGTTCAGCGTCAGCGTGACGACGCCGCGCTCGTCGCGGTGTTGCAGCAGCAGCGGTTCTTCCATCGCTTGACCTCACTCGTCGCCCCGGCGCTGCTCGGACGCTAGCACCGGTCGCCCGAGCTGACGCCAAAGTCTCACCGATAAGCGTCCCTGCGCTTGGCCATGTTGAACACCGTCACTTCGCCGACGGCATCGTCGGTGGAGTACACCACCCGGTATTGTCCGAAGCGCTCACGCCAATCACGCTGACTCCAACCAGTTTCTTCACGTTTACGGGTCGCGGATCAGGGGACAAACCCACGACGACCTGCAGCGCGGCTTCCGACTCGGCACGTGGGAGCCGCTGTGACTGTCTGAGTACGTCCGGGTGAAACGAGATCTTCATCGGGCCGCGAACGCGTCGGCGTCGACACCGAGCTCATCGAGCATCTCCGCCAGAGGCAGCGCCCGAAACGAGTGTGCCCACAGCTCGCGCATCCGAAGCGCGTCGACGACATCGGCGTGCTCGTGCAACCGCTCGTAGTCGGCCAGGCTGATGATCACCGCGACTTCGGTGCCACTGTCGGTGATGATGGCTTCTTCGCCGGTCGCGGCCACCGCCCGCACCACAGCTCCCAGGCTGCCCCGCAGGTCGCGCAGACTATGCGCACTCATGTGTACACCGAGCGGGACAGTCGCAGCGCCGAAAAGGAACACCCCCGGCCGCTCGGATCGGAGCCGACTCCGTGGGATGCAACTCAGCGGTGATGACGCCCGCCGAACTGAATACGAAAGCGCCCCCGACATCAGCCGGGGGCGCATCCGCATTGCTCGCTTTAGTGGTGGTGGTGATGCCCGTGGCCGTGGCCATGTCCGTGACCGTGGCCGTCGCCCTCCTCCTCGGCGGGCTTGTCGACAACCGCGGTCTCGGTGGTGAGCACCATCCGGGCCACCGACGCGGCGTTGAGCACCGCCGACCGGGTGACCTTGACCGGGTCGATGACGCCGTCGGCGATCAGGTCGCCGTAGCGCAGCGTGGCGGCGTTCAGGCCGTGCCCCGCGGGCAGCTCGCTGACCTTGTTGACCACGACCGCGCCGTCGAGCCCGGCGTTGTCGGCGATCCAGTACAGCGGTGCGGCCAGGGCGTCGGAGAAGACATCGACCCCCGTCGCCTGGTCGCCGGTCAGCGACGCCCGCAGGTCGTCGAGCGCCTTGCGGGCCCCGATGAGCGCCGTGCCACCGCCGGCCACGATGCCCTCCTCGACGGCCGCCTTGGCCGCCGCGACGGCGTCCTCGACGCTTTCCTTGCGCTCTTTGAGCGCCGTCTCGGTGGCGGCCCCGACCTTGAGCACGGCGACCCCGCCGGCCAGCTTGGCCAGCCGCTCCTGCAGCTTCTCGCGATCCCAGTCGGAGTCACTCGCCTCGGCCTCGGCGCGCAGCTGCTTGATGCGGGCGGCCACCGCCTCAGCGGACCCGCCGCCGTCGACGATGATGGTGTCGTCCTTGCCGACCACGACCCGGCGGGCCGAGCCCAGGACCTCGACCCCGACCTCGCGCAGCAGCAGGCCGGCGTCGGGGTTGACCACCTGGCCGCCCGTGACGATCGCCAGGTCCTCCATGAACGCCTTGCGCCGGTCGCCGAAGAACGGCGACTTGACCGCGACGGCCTTCAGCGTCTTGCGGATCGAGTTGACCACCAGCGTCGCCAGTGCCTCGCCCTCGATGTCCTCGGCGATGATGACCAACGGCTTGCCCGCTTCGGCGACCTTCTCCAGCATGGGCAGCAGGTCGGGCAGCGAGCTGATCTTCTCCTGGTGCAACAGGATCAGCGGGTCCTCGAGCACGGCCTGCTGGGCGTCGAAGTCGGTCACGAAGTACGCCGACAGGTAGCCCTTGTCGAAGCCGACACCCTCGGTGAACTCCAGCTCGGTGTTCATCGTCGAGGACTCCTCGACGCTGACGACGCCGTCGGTGCCGACCTTGTGCATCGCCTCGCCGACCAGCTCGCCGATCTGCGCGTCGCGCGAGGAAACCGTCGCCACCTGAGCGATCGCCTCCTTGCCGGACACCGGAGTCGCCGAGGCCACCAGGGCCTCGGACACCGCGTCGGCGGCCTTGCCGATGCCCGCGCCGAGCTCCATCGCGTTGACCCCGGCGGCGACCAGGCGCAGACCGCCCTTGACCAGCGCCTGGGCCAGCACCGTTGCGGTGGTCGTGCCATCACCGGCGACGTCGTTGGTCTTGGTGGCCACCGACTTCACCAGTTGGGCGCCGAGGTTTTCGAACGGGTCCTCCAGGTCGATCTCGCGCGCGACGGTGACGCCGTCGTTGGTGACCGTGGGACCGCCCCAGGACTTGGCCAGCACCACGTGCCGGCCGCGCGGCCCCAGGGTGACCCGGACCGCGTCGGCGAGCGCGTTCACGCCCGCCTCGATGGCACGACGCGCGTCCTCGTCGTACTCAATGAGCTTGCTCATCAGGCTCCTTCTCGGCTACTGACGCATGCCGCCCCGGAAATCACCCGTGCTTCACACGGGGATCGCCGGGGCGGAACGCGGGTTACTTGGATACGACAGCCAGCACGTCGCGCGCCGACAGGATCAGGTACTCCTCGCCGTTGTACTTGATCTCGGTGCCGCCGTACTTGCTGTAGATGACGGTGTCACCCTCGGACACGTCCAGCGGGATGCGCTTTTCGCCGTCTTCGTCCCAGCGGCCCGGGCCGACGGCGACGACGGTGCCTTCCTGCGGCTTCTCCTTGGCGGTATCAGGAATGACCAGACCGGACGCGGTCGTGGTCTCGGCCTCGTTGGCCTGCACGAGAATCTTGTCCTCGAGTGGCTTGATGTTCACCTTCGCCACGATGG
>NZ_JBYCLE010000252.1:0-1500 GCF_057473765.1 Mycobacterium sp. TH-M106
CCTCGATGACCGCCAAGCCACCGATTGCCAAACTGACATGCCTGTCGGCGTCTTCTGCTTTGAGGAAACCCGCGTCAAGGGTTGTCAATTGGTCCACCACCACCACCTCCCGCCGTTATAGGCAACTTGGGCCAACACCATTCGCCGTGTGCGTGTGATCACCTGAGTTGGCCCCAGTTGGGTCGTTTTTCTGCATGAATTTTGGCTCCACCTGGGCGGTGATCCGCTGGGCGGTGGGCTCAGCGTGTCGTCGCGAATATTGGCCCCACCCGGGATGCGATTTCCACGTCAGTCGTCATCGACGTGGAGGTTGGGAATGGCACGGTCGAGGGTGGAGCTGTTCGAACAGATCAGGCGTGACAACCGGGTTGAGGAGTTGTCGATTCGGGAGTTGGCCCAGCGGCATCGGGTGCACCGGCGCACGGTGCGCCAGGCGTTGGCCTCGGCGATCCCGCCGCCGCGCAAGGCATACGCGAGCCGGCCGCGGCCGGCGATAGATCCGTATGTCGAAGTGATCGACTCCTGGCTGCTGGGCGACCGCGAGGTGCCGCGCAAGCAGCGCCATACCGCACGTCGGATCTGGCAACGGCTGGTCGTCGAGCACGGCGCACAGATGGCCGAGGTGACCGTGTCGCGCTACGTCACCCACCGCAAAAGCGAGCTGGGTCTGGACAAGGTCGAGGTGATGGTGCCCCAGACCCACGCCCCGGGGGCCGAAGCCGAGGTCGACTTCGGCGAGTTCTACGCCACCATCGCCGGGTTGTTGACCAAGGTGTGGATGTTCGTGATGCGCCTGTCGCACTCGGGCAAGGCATTCCATGTTGCATTCGCCACCCAGGCTCAGGAGGCGTTCCTGGAAGGACACGTGCTGGCCTTCGAGCATTTCGGTGCGGTGCCCGCCCGGATCCGCTACGACAATCTCAAGCCCGCGGTGGTGCGGGTGCTGCGTGGCCGCGACCGGGCCGAGTCCGAACGATTCATTGCCCTGCGCAGCCACTACGGTTTCGACGGGTTGTTTTGCACCCCGGGCAAGGACGGCGCCCACGAGAAGGGCGGCGTGGAAGGCGAGATCGGCAGGTTCCGCCGCCGCCACCTGGTGCCGGTGCCCAAGGTCGCGTCGTTGGCTGAGCTCAACGACTTGATCGCCGTTGCCGATTGGGCTGATGACGCCCGGGTGATCACCGGCCGCCCGGTCACCATCGGCGCGGCGTTCGCCGCTGAACGCCCGCACCTGGCATCCCTGCCCGATGAGCGGTTCGACACCGCCCGGCTGCTGCAGGCCCGGGTGGACACCCGGGCGCGGGTCTGTGTGCGGCAGTGCTATTACTCGGTGCCGGTGCGCTATGCCGGGCGGCGGCTACCGGTGCGACTGTCGGCGACCCGAGTCGAGGTCCTCAACGACGCCCAAGTGGTGGCCGCCCACGAGCGAGTGGTCGGCAAATACGCCCAGGTCCTCGTCTTGGATCACTACCTGGAAGTGCTCAAGATCAAACCGGGTGC
>NZ_JBYCLE010000253.1:0-9655 GCF_057473765.1 Mycobacterium sp. TH-M106
TTCGGGTGTTCCAGGCCCCCTATGTCGGTGCGGTGGTGATGCCGGGCGGGGCGTCGCAGCCGCGGCGCACCCTGGACGGCTGGCAGGAGTGGGCCAAACAGCGCGGGCACCGCGGGCTGGCGTACGTGTTAATCAGCAACGACGGCGAGCTGTCCGGCCCGGTGGCCAGGAACCTCTCCGACGGAGAACGCGCCGGGCTGGCCGGCCACGTCGGCGCCGAGCCGGGCGACTGCGTCTTCTTCGCGGCGGGACCGGCCAAGGCTTCGCGCGCACTGCTGGGTGCAGCCCGGGTGGAGATCGCGCGGCGGCTGGACCTGATCGACCCGCACGCGTGGGCGTTCACCTGGGTGGTCGACCCGCCGCTGTTCGAGCCCGCCGACGAGGCCACCGCCGCCGGGGAGGTCGCTGTCGGTTCAGGTGCCTGGACGGCGGTGCACCACCCGTTCACCGCACCCAAACCTGAGCACGAAGCGGTGCTGGAGTCTGACCCCGGAGCCGTGCTGGCCGACGCCTACGACGTGGTGTGCAACGGCAACGAGATCGGCGGTGGGTCGATCCGCATCCACCGCCGCGACATCCAGCAGCAGGTGTTCGCCGTGATGGGTATAGACACCGCCGCGGCCCAGGAGAAGTTCGGATTCTTGTTGGACGCGTTCACGTTCGGGGCACCGCCGCACGGCGGACTGGCGTTCGGTTGGGACCGGGTGGTGGCCCTACTGGCCGGGGTGGAGTCGATCAGGGAAGTCATCGCATTCCCGAAATCCGGTGGCGGCGTCGACCCGCTGACCGGCGCCCCGGCGCCGATCACCGCGCAGCAGCGCAAAGAGTCCGGCATCGGTTAAGCGCGCCGGCCTGATGTCGTCGGGCCCCGCGAATTCATTCGCCTCATCTGTCACACGTCGGCGTGGGTCGCCGGTGCTGTAGGTGGTCGCCGGTAGCGTCCGGCGCAACCAGGCACGCACCACGTTGTTGGGAGGCCGCATGACCGTCACGATCGCCGCCGACGAGACGTCGACAGCAGACTTGTCCGCCTACCGACCATTGCTGGCGCGGCTGAGCAACGGCGCACGGCCGCAGCCGGATTGGTCGGCGATTGTCGACGGCGCCGTGCAAGTCTGGGCGCGGCCGGGGTTCGACACCTTCCTGGCGATGCCGCGGTTACGGTTCGAGCCGTTCGACTATCAGCTGCAGACCGCACGGGCCGTGCTGCAGCGGATGCGCGGTCGGGGCATTCTGGCCGACGAGGTCGGGCTCGGCAAGACGATCGAGGCCGGGTTGGTGCTCTCCGAGTTGCGCATGCGCGGGCTCGCCGACCGAGTGCTGGTGATCGTTCCGGCGGGACTCGTCGACCAATGGCGCGACGAGCTCGAGCGCAAGTTCGGGTTGCCGACCTCGATCGCCCGATCCGGGTCGGCACCTGCCCGCGAGGCTGTGCTGGACCGGCCGGTCACCATTGCGTCGCTGGCCGCCGCACGCCGCGACCCGCTGCTGAGTCGGCTGACCGACACCCACTGGGATCTGGTGATCTTCGACGAGGCGCACCGGCTCCGCAACCCGCGAAGCGCGTCGGGCAAGCTTGCTCGCCGGCTGCGTGCCCGTTATCTGTTGATGCTGACCGCGACGCCGGTGGAGAACAAACTGTCGGACCTCTACCAGTTGGTCAGCCTCGTCGCGCCCGGGCTGCTCGGCACACCCGCCCAGTTCCGCGCCAAACATGGCGCGGCGTCGCTCGAGTCGAGTCCGCACAACGTCGAGGAGCTGCGCGCACGCACGAAAGCGGTGATGGTCAGACATCGCCGCAGCGAGGTCGCCGTGATGCTGCCGCCGCGCCTCGCCGAGACGATCTTGGTGACGCCGGGTATCGACGAGGCGGGCCTGTACGCCGACATCGTGCGGCGAGTCAGGGCAGCCGCAGCCGGGTTGGGACGCACCCGGTTGGCCCTGCGCGGCCTGACCCGGATAGCCGGCTCCAGCCCCGCGGCCGCCGCGCCGACGCTGGCGAAGCTTGGTTGGAACGACCTCGCGGAACGAGCCCTGGCCATCCGGGAACCGGACAAGGTGGGTGTGCTTGTCGAACTCCTTCGACGCCACGTCGACAGAGACGAGAAGGTGTTGGTGTTCACCGGGTTTCGGCAGACACTGGATGTGCTGGCCACTGCGGTCGACCGCGCCGGGTTGCCGTCGGTGACCTATCACGGCAGTCTCACGCGGACCGAGAAAGAGTCGGCGATCGCAGAGTTCCGCACCGAAACGCCGATCTTGCTCTCGACCGAGTCGGCCGGTGAGGGTCGCAACCTCCAGTTCTGCCATGTGATGGTGAACTTCGACCTGCCGTGGAACCCGATGCAGATCGAGCAGCGGCTCGGCCGGCTGCACCGGGTCGGGCAGGAACACGACGTGACGCTGACCAACCTGGTCTGCCGGGGAAGCATCGAACAACGGGTGATGCACGTGCTCGAGGCGAAGATCAACCTGTTCGAACTCGTCGTCGGTGAACTCGACATGATCCTGGGCCGGGTCGACGACGACTTCGATTTCGAAAACGAGGTTTTCGACGCGTTCGTCGACGCTGTCGACGACAACGAGTTCGAGCGACGGCTTGAGGCTCTGGGCAACGCGCTCGCCGAGGCGAGACGCGGCTATCTACGGACCAGGGAAGGTATTGACGTGCTCGTGGGTGAGCCGTCGTGACGAGCATCGATGTGGGGCTGGACTTCTGGCTGCGCTACGTTGAGGCGAGCGGCGGGCTCACCGAATTTGGCGGCGACACGACGTTGGTGATGCTCCCGCCGGCCCTGCAGACGATGCTGGAGTTGCCGGAGGAGCTGCAGGTCACCGTCGATCCCGATGTCGCCCGCGAGGACGGTGCAACCTTGCTCTCGGCCGGGCATCCCGCGCTGGGTCGCTCCGCCGACGAGGTGCTGGCGGTAGGTGATGTTGCCGCGATGGCTGTTCCGGTGGCCGCGACGCCGCCACCCCCGGTCGAGCAGCTGCAGGCGACGGCACGCGACCAGTTCGCCGTCGATCACGGACGCATCGATGCCGTGGGCGCGCCGACCCGCTCGGTGTGCCCGATTCTGCGTGTTGGGGCGCTGGTCGACTACACGCTGTCCAGCGACGACCACTACCAGGAATGCGCCGAGTGCTGGGTGGATGTGCGGTCGCAACGCGAACTGCCAAGCCAGGTCAGTGTGAAGCTCGCTGGCTTGCCGGCGGTGCCCAAAGACGGCTCGCCGTCGCTGACCGGCCTGACCGCAGCGGTCGGATCTGCCGACCGAGTGATCGAGCAGCGAGCCGAGCGGCGGCGGTCCGAACTTGGCGGGGACATCGACCAAGCGCGCGATGCGGAGCTGGAACGCGTCGAGGCCTACTACCGTGATGCGCTCGCGACGATCGAGCGTCGGCGCGCGAAAACGCCCGCCGATCGTCGCGAGCTGCTGGACGCACGCGCCGAGGGCATACGCAGCGAGCATGCCCGGAGGATCGGCGAAACCCAGGAGAAATACCAGGCCCGCCACCAGGTCCGGCCCTACCGGCTGCACCTCTACGAGGTGCCGGTATGGCGGTTGCCGGTCGACGTCCGCCGCGGCGACCGACGGTATCCGCTGACACTGGATTGGCTCATCCCGCTGACCCGTTTCGCCGACATCGCCTGCCCGCACTGCGGTGCCGACGAGCGACTGGTCGCGACGAAGACACGGCTCGGGTGCGCCAGCTGCGTTCCCCGACCGACCGCCCGGCTTGCGCCCGAGCCCGCGAGACCGCCGGCCGGCCCGAAGCTCCGGCCAGCAGCGAAGGCGAAACCCGTTGTCACACAACCGCAGACAACGGCCAAGCTCCCGTCACCGGTGCGTATCGATCGCAGACCGACCACAGCCAAGCTCGCAAATATCGGGGACAAGCTGACCGCAAAGGTGTGGGACGCGGCGGCCGGCAACGACCGGCGCCTGGCGCGTATCTGTATGCCGGATTCGCCGGCCGCGGCGGCGATCCGGCTGTACGGTCCGCCGGGCGTCGCCTGGGCGGTCGGGATCTCGCCGACCGACGAACCGATCGCCGCCGCCGCCCGCACGACAACGGCGTCGTCGGGCACGCGCCATGCGTCGAGTGGCTGGGTGGACACCGCGGCGGGACGGCGCTTCCCGTTCCTGCTTCGGTGGCAAGCGCCGGGAGGCACCGGGCTGATCGAGGAAATCCTGCCCTACGACCGGCCGTTCGAGCCGGCGCACCTGCGCCGGTGGGTCCGCGGACCCGGCCTGGCGGCTATGCATGCGCCGCCGCAGCCCCGTGTCCCGCTCGGCCCTGTCGGCGAACTGCTTTGGCGGCAGGTGATTCCCGCGTTTGGTCTGCCCGGAATGCTGCGCTGCCTCGCCGCGCTGTGGCGACTGCCCGACGAGGACGTCGTCCTCGATTCGCATGGCCCCACGGCGGTCGCGGCAGGAATCGAACGAATGGTATGCCAACGAGCGAAGCTGACAACCGGCCGGTTCGCCGACGTCGCTGGCGCCTACCGCGTCAAGGAAGCCGCGGTGCGCGCTGCCGACACCGATCTGCAGAAGATCCTCCGACTCGGCGCTGGCCAGTGGTGGTAGCCGAAAGACCACTGCCACCTTGTTCACGGCGCGAACCGCCTCCAGCGGGCGGCCTAACACGAGACGGCGGTCCGCGGCGCACTCTTGCCTTCGCTTGCGTGCTGCCGCGTTTACGCGGGTCGAGTGAATACTTCGCGCGGCGCCGCCCTGACGCACACGTATCTGAGTTGGGCTGAAGTCGAATATCCGAGCGTCTCAGTGCGGTAAGGCTGACCACAATCGTTTGACCAGACTGCGCAACGGATATGGCAGCCACGTTGTCGTTCTCGGCGCCGCCACGTTCCCCGGGCCGCACGTGGGCCAGGCACCCGAACCCTGCGCCGCCAGCACCCGGTTGGCGACCGCTATCTGTTCAGCCCGCGACGCGTCGGCCGGCGAACCATGGCCGCCGAATTCCTCCCACGTCGACTCTTTGAACTGCAGACCACCGTAGAAACCATTGCCGGTGTCGGCACTCCAATTACCGGCCGACTCGCAGTCAGCGACCACGTCCCAGTTCTCGCCGTCCGCCCGCGCGGCCGGTATTGACGGGCCCAGCGGACCGAACAACACCGCGGCGCACCCCGCCGCGATCACGGGTGGGATGGCACGGCGGACCGCATTCCGGTGCATATAACAACCTCCGTGATAGATGTACACCTAAGAGGTAATCGAGCATAGCGCGATAGTTGGTGTAAATGCACACTTTCCGCAAGTAGAGTTATTCAAGTTGCCAATGGAATCAACGATGTAAATTAATATTTGAGTGACTGAAGATGCTAATGTTACTGAAGTTACTGAAGTTACTGAAGTTACTATCGTGGCGTTGATCTATGAACTTCTCGAATGCTGGCGCGTGGTATGCCTGAAACCGTGTCGGAAGGTCTTTTCGACGTGCCGGGCGCAGCACAGCCGGCCATCCGCGACGTCGGCACGGCGAGCGGGGCGCCGCTGGCGGTGCGGATGCGCCCGGCGTCGCTGGATGAGGTGGTCGGGCAGGACCATCTGCTGCAGCCCGGTTCGCCGCTGCGCCGGCTGGTCGACGGTTCCGGCGCCACGTCGGTCATCTTGTACGGACCGCCGGGTTCCGGCAAGACCACGCTGGCGGCGCTGATCTCCCAGGTGACCGGTTGGCGGTTCGAGGCGCTGTCCGCGCTGTCGGCCGGGGTCAAGGAGGTACGGTCGGTCATCGATAGCGCCCGACGGGTTGCTGGCTATGGCGAACAGACGGTGCTCTTCATCGACGAGGTGCACAGGTTCTCCAAGACCCAGCAGGACGCGCTGCTCTCGGCGGTGGAGAACCGAGTGGTGCTGCTGGTGGCGGCCACCACCGAAAACCCGTCGTTCTCGGTGGTCGCCCCCCTGCTGTCGCGGTCGTTGATCCTGCAGCTGCGGCCACTGACCGGCGACGATATCCGTACCGTGGTGCAGCGCGCGATCGATGACCCGCGCGGCCTGGACGGGCGGATCGGCGTCGCACCCGACGCGGTCGACCTGCTGGTCCGGCTGGCCGCCGGCGATGCCCGCCGCGCACTGACCGCCCTCGAGGTGGCTGCAGAATCAGCGGGGGCGGCAGGCAGCGACGTCACCGCGCAAACGGTCGAACAGTCGCTGGACCGGGCTGCGGTCCGCTACGACCGGGCCGGCGACCAGCACTACGACGTGATCAGCGCTTTCATCAAGTCGGTGCGCGGCTCCGACGTCGACGCCGCCCTGCACTACCTGGCCCGCATGCTGGTCGCCGGGGAGGATCCCCGATTCATCGCCCGCCGGCTGATGATCCTGGCCAGCGAGGACATCGGCATGGCCGACCCGACCGCGCTGCAGACCGCGGTGGCCGCCGCTCAGACCGTGGCGCTGATCGGCATGCCCGAGGCCCAGCTGACGCTGGCCCACGCCACCGTGCACCTGGCTACCGCCCCAAAGTCGAACGCGGTGACCACCGCGCTGTCAGCGGCGATGGACGACATCAAGGCGGGCAAGGCCGGCCCGGTGCCGCCGCAGCTGCGCGACGGCCACTACTCGGGGGCTCAAGGGCTGGGTCATGCCCTAGGCTACAAGTATTCCCATGACGACCCGGATGGTGTTGTCGCGCAACAGTATCCGCCCGACGATTTGGTGGGCGTGGACTACTACCACCCGACCGGACACGGCGGCGAACGTGAGATTGCCGGACGCCTGGACCGGCTGCGCGCCATCATCCGCAGGAAACGTTGAGATTGCATCCAGGGTCGTGACCTGGGTCGGTCTACAGCCCTCAGTGCAATCTCAACGATTAGCCGACTGAGCGAAAGGGCGGCAAGTGAAAACCTTCCCGCGGCTCGCGGGGGAGGAGTCGCGGGGGAGGAGTCGCGGGGGAGGAGGGGGAGCGGTAAGCACATCCGCAGCCTGAATGGTATGGACACCGAAGTGCTCGAGATCGACACCACGCGGCGTCGCACCGTCGACCTCACCGGCGCGGTGCGCGCGTTCTGCGCCCAGCACGGCAGCGGTCATTCGGATGGCTTGTGCAACGTGTTCGTGCCGCACGCCACCGCGGGGGTGGCGATCATCGAGACCGGGGCAGGCTCCGACGACGACCTGGTCGACACCCTGGAGCGGCTGTTGCCCCGCGACGGCCGTTACCCGCCACGCGCACGGGTCACCGGGGCCACGGCGTCGACCTGGGGGTACCTCCCGCTTGCGGGGGACTTTTACCGGCGCTGGTGACGCCGTCGATAACGGTGCCGGTGACCGGCGGCACGCCGCTGCTGGGCACTTGGCAATCCGTGGTGCTCGGACCTGAACCGGGACAACCCGCGCCGGTCGGTGCGGCTGAGCTTCGTCGGCGCCTAGCGCGGCCGGGGCTGGTCGGCGGCACAGGAGGTTGCGGCCGGGCCGGTACTGTAGTGCCGTCTGGTTGACGTGCCGATTCGGTGGGAAAGCGAGAGAGGTGCAGACACAGGAGATCAGGAAACGCTTCCTCGATCATTTCGTGAAGGCAGGCCATGCCGAGGTGCCCAGCGCTTCGGTGATCCTCGACGACCCCAACCTGTTGTTCGTCAACGCCGGCATGGTGCAGTTCGTCCCCTACTTCCTGGGTGCGCGCACCCCGCCGTACCCGACCGCCACCAGCATCCAAAAGTGCATCCGCACCCCCGACATCGACGAGGTCGGCCACACCACCCGACACAATACGTTTTTCCAGATGGCCGGCAACTTCTCGTTCGGCGACTACTTCAAAGAACGCGCAATCGAGCTGGCCTGGACGCTGCTGACCACCCCGCAGGAAACCGGCGGTTACGGATTTGATCCGGAAAAACTATGGACCACCGTCTATGTGGACGACGACGAAGCCGCCGCGCTGTGGCAGCAGGTAGCCGGCCTGCCCCGGGAGCGCATCCAGCGTCGCGGGATGGCCGACAACTTCTGGTCGATGGGCATCCCCGGCCCGTGCGGGCCGTCGTCGGAGATCTACTACGACCGCGGCCCGCAGTACGGGCCGGAGGGCGGCCCGCTAGCCAGCGAAGAACGTTACATCGAGATCTGGAACCTGGTGTTCATGGAGAGCGAGCGCGGCGCGGGCACGTCGAAATCCGACTTCCAGATCGTCGGTCCGTTGCCGCGCAAGAACATCGACACCGGCATGGGCGTGGAGCGGGTGGCGGTGCTGCTGCAGGGCGTGGACAGCGTCTACGAGACCGACCTGCTCCGCCCGGCGATCGACACCGTTGCCGCCCGCGCACCCCGCGGCTATGACATCGGCAACCATGCCGACGACGTCCGATACCGGGTGATCGCCGACCATTCCCGCACCGCGGCGATCCTGATCGGTGACGGGGTCAGCCCGGGAAACGACGGCCGCGGCTACGTGCTCCGCCGGCTGCTGCGCCGGGTGGTCCGGTCGGCCAAGCTGCTCGGCATCGACACCCCGATCGTCGGCGAGCTGATGGCATGCGTCCGCGACGCGATGGGTTCGTCCTATCCCGAGCTGATCGCCGACTTCGACCGGATCCGCCGGATCGCGGTGGCCGAGGAGACGGCGTTCAACCGCACCCTGACGTCGGGGTCGAAGTTGTTCGACGGAGCGGCCCGCGCCACCAAGGCCGCCGGAGCCACCGTTTTGCCCGGCGTCGACGCCTTCACCCTGCACGACACCTATGGTTTTCCGATCGAGCTGACCCTGGAGATGGCCGCCGAAGCGGGTTTGCACGTCAACGAGCAGGGCTTCCGCGAGCTGATGGCCGAGCAGCGCGCCCGCGCCAAGGCCGACGCCGCCGCCCGCAAACACGCCCACGCTGACCTGAGCGCCTACCGGGAACTGGTCGACGCCGGGCCCACCGAGTTCACCGGCTTCGACGAATTATCTTCAGAGGCAAGAATCCTCGGCATCTTCGCGGACGGCAAACGGGTGCCGGTGGCGGCCCACCGGTCGAGAGAGGCAGGCGAGACACCAGATCGGATCGAGTTGGTGCTGGACCGCACCCCGCTGTATGCCGAATCGGGCGGGCAGGTCGCCGACGTCGGCACCATCACCGGCTCGGGCGCCCGCGCCCAGGCCGCTGTCACCGACGTGCAGAAGATCGCTCAGAGCCTGTTTGTGCACCGGGTCGACGTTCAGTCCGGGGAGTTCGTCGAGGGCGACACCGTCACGGCAGCAGTCGATCCGGCTTGGCGCAAAGGCGCCACCCAGGGCCACTCGGGAACTCACATGGTGCACGCGGCGCTGCGACAGGTGTTGGGACCCGATGCCGTCCAGGCCGGATCGCTGAACCGGCCGGGATATCTGCGGTTCGACTTCAACTGGCAGGGGCCGCTCACCGACGAACAGCGCCGCGAGGTCGAAGAGGTGACCAACGAGGCGGTACAAGCGGCCTTCGAGGTGCACACCTTCACCGAACAGCTCGACAAAGCCAAGGCGATGGGCGCGATCGCGATGTTCGGCGAGCGCTACCCCGACCGGGTCCGCGTCGTCGAGATCGGCGGCCCGTTCTCCTTGGAGCTGTGTGGCGGCACCCACGTGGCCAATTCGGCGCAGATCGGCCCGGTGACCATCCTCGGCGAATCGTCGGTCGGCTCCGGGGTGCGCCGGGTGGAGGCCTATG
>NZ_JBYCLE010000254.1:0-9220 GCF_057473765.1 Mycobacterium sp. TH-M106
CGGCGCTGCCGCTCGTCGAGATGGGGCAGTACAACAGCCAATTCGGCCGCCAGCTCCTGCTCTGAGCACAGAGTTCCAGCCATACCATGAGAATGACACCCCGCGGATCAAAAGTAAACGTTATTGTTTAACGAGCCCTTAGCCTCGATTTTTCGTGCGGGTGGGGTTCGGGGGTGCGGCTCTTGTGTCGTTTCCGTGGGTGGAAATCCGGCCACTGGCGACCCCTCCACCTGGGGTTTCGTTGCGGTGGAAGGAGTCTGGGCCGCGCCGCCTACGGGCGCATCCCTCCCGCGTCAAGGGCGCTTCGCGTCGCTTCGCGATGGCCTTTCGGCCACCCTTGACCCGCGAGCCTCTATGCGCCCGCTGGCGGGCTCAAAGGGCAGGTCGGAGACCCGCCCGCGGCAACGCCGCGGCCCAGACAAAGACCTAAATGCCCAGGTCAACGCACCCACGGAAACAGCAGTAGATCCGGGGGTGCTGAGCCATGAAGATCGCTGAGCGATAGCGATTTTGGGCTTGGGGTGTGTTTGGTCGTCCCGTGTCGCCGGGGTGGGCGGGCTTTCCTATGGCCGGTGGGTCTTTCGGGTCGTCGGGGCGGGTTTGTGGTGGTCAGGGAAGGCGGCGCGGATGCGTTGCCAGGCGGTTGCGATGGCGCCGGCCCAGCGCCATCCCGGCGTGCGACACCACCCCGCGACCGTCCGCCGATACTTTCACACGCCGCGTCACCGAGATACACTTCACTTGAGAAGTGCCTTACGCTCGCCATATGGAAACCTAGAGAATTCACATTATGCGTTGCAGGACAGGCACTTTCGCTCTTCAACACCCAGCTACTTCGGCATTCCGCGATAAATCCGGGTTAGTACTGTTTCATTACGCAGACGCGTTTCGCTGAACGGTCTTGTCTGCCGCCAGGTGGACGCGACCGAGGAAGGCTCTTTTCATGGCGATCTTTCACATCGCATATCACGGGTACCGGCAGAAGCCCTCGCAGAAACAGTTCGAAGAATTCGCGGGCATGCTCAACGCTTATTTCGCCGCCGCTCCGTACATCGAGGACGGCACGGCCGGCCGCTATGCAGGGCCTGCTGAGGACGGATTCCACGATGCAGCATGGGTGAAATTCAAGAGCGTCGACGACTATGCAGTACACATGCGCTCCCCGCACGGCGAGGACGAGGCGACCCATCTCAAAGAGACGGTGGCGCGAGTGCGGTCGTTCGACATCATCACCCCAGATGAACCTGCCGATACCGCAGAGAAGCTCATCGACCTCTACAAGGAGCGGTGGGAGCTGTTCCCGGATGTCGCCAAGGTGCTGCGTGAGGATGTCGACGCGCACTTCCCCTATCTGTAATCACGAGCACTGCGAGATGACCCGCCCGGCGACTTTCGGACACCGCCTTGACTATTGTTGAGGCCGAGCCGAATTGGAGTCGCAAGTATGGAACGTCGCCGGTTCTCCGCTGGGTTTAAAGCCAGTATCGCACTGGAGGTGATCGAGCATTCCCGCGCGATCGCTGATATTGCGCGCGAAAACAACGTGTCGGAACAGTCTGTCTCGCGATGGGTCCGCCAGTATAAGGAGGAACATCCCGAGATTGGTGACAAGTTGACTGAATCAGAAATGGACGAGTTGCGTCGGCTGCGGCGACGTGTGAAATCACTGGAACAGGAGGTCGAGTTCCTGGGAAAAGCTACCGCCTTCTTCGCGAAGAAACAGCAACCGTAGACGTTTACGCAGCTATTTCCGCTGAAGAAGGCAACTATTCGGTGACTATGATGTGCAATGCCGTATCGGTGTCCCGGTCGGGCTATTACGCGTGGAAAAACCATGTGCCGTGTGCCCGGGACCTCGAACGGCGTCGCGTGGAGAAGCTGATCGTGGCGATCTTCGACGATTCCGACCACACGTATGGCTACCGGCGTGTGCATGCCCAGCTGGTGCGCCAGGGTGAGCAGATCGACGACGACACCGTCCGCCAGATCATGGGTGATCTGCACCTGGTGGCCTGCCAGCCACGGCCGTTCCGGCCCGTCACCACGATCGCCGGTGATATCGCCGGCCTGCCTGATCTGCTCAACCGGGACTTCACCGCGACCGCGCCCGGGACCAAGCTTGTCGGGGACATCACCTACATACGCACCTGGGAAGGATGGTTGTACCTGGCGACCGTGCTGGATTGTTTCAGCAAGAAAGTCCTCGGATATGCCATGGACTCCACCATGACATCGGCACTTACCTGCGACGCATTGAGCATGGCTGCTGACAGAATCCCCATCACCGCCGGAAAGACGATTTTTCATTCGGACCGCGGGACTCAGTATACTTCCCAGGATTTCGCCGATCACGCGAAAGAGCTGGGTATCCTGCGCTCCGTCGGCCGCACCGGTGTGTGTTACGACAATGCCTGGGCTGAATCGTTTAACGGCACCTTGAAAAACGAGCGAGTGAATCGCACCGTCTATCCCACACGTGAACACGCACGAAAGGACATCACCAAATACATCGAACTGCGCTACAACAACAAACGACTTCATTCAGCACTGGACTACTGCACGCCGAATGAGGTAGAATCCGACTGGTTCAATAACCACAGGGCCGCCTAAAACGATAAACAAACAACTGTCCGAAAACAGCCGGGCAGGTCAAGAGAAGTGGAGTAGACGATGTTTCTGCGTGGTCAGATCGGTCCGTGTCCGCAGTGGCTCGCGGAGTGTGATTTCAGTAAGGAAGTCGCCGCGATCGAAGAGAACTGGATCAAGACCGGAAAGATGTTGTCCTGGCACAACATCACCGACGGGTTCCCGATCATCGGCCCCAAATTCTTGGGAGCGAGCGAAGAGCAGGGCCTGACGTTGTGGTTCTACACGTTCCCCAATTTCGAACTGTTCAAGGAGTGGGCATTGGGCGCGCCCGAGCACGTCGCGATGCACACCAAACTACTGGAGGCGATGCAAGCACGCGTCGCCACCGGTGAACAGGTGGATCCAAACGCGACGTTGCCCGGCTACTCATTTCACGCCACCGATGCGCCCCGCGAGCAGATCCCGGCGATGCGCGCTGAATTGCGTGAGCTCTACCGGCAGATCGAGGCCACCGACTGGGTGGGCGTGCCGTCGGGCACCATCCAACTGATGATGCTCGGCGACCATGACTGACCCACAACACTTTTCACGCCGAAACCTGCGCTGACCATGTCAAGCGGCACAACTCACTCGCAGACTCCGGCATCCGATGACCCGGTCGCTGTGGGCGACGATTTGGTGCAGGCCGCGCTACGCGCAGCCCGCGCCCTGGGTAAGGACGTCGCCGACGTGCCGGTGATCGCGATTGCCCGTGAGGCCGGGATTTCACGGTCGACTCTGATTCGCCGGCTCGGCGGCACAAGAGACACCTTGGATGCCGCGGTCCGTGCGACCGGGGTGGACCCAGGCGGCCAGGCTCCGGTACGTACCCGTGCGCTGGACGCCGCCGCTGAACTGATCGACGCTCAGGGACTGGCAGCAGCCACTTTGGAAGCCATCGCAATTCAAGCGCAGTGCTCGGTGCACAGCCTCTATGCGGTGTTCGGTGGCCGCGACGAACTGTTGCGTGCGCTGTTCGAACGGCACAGCCCCCTGCTGGCCATCGAGGACTTCTTCGACAGCGACCACGGCGATCTCGCGAGCACGGTGCGCCGGCTATACGGGATGATCGCCCACACCCTGGCCGCAGAGCCCCGAGTAGCGCCGGCCCTGCTGGCCGAGGCGCTGGCTCGCCCAGACAGTCCGGCAATTCAGAATCTAATGGGCCACAATGCTCCTCGCCTGTTAGCCAGCATCGGCGCCTGGATCACCGCAGAAATTCAGGCGGGGCACATCCGGGAGATGTCGTTGGTTGTGCTGCTGCAACTGCTGATTGCCCCAGTGTCAGTCCACATGCTGACGCGCCCGACCATGGGCCGAATTCCCGGTATCGAGCTGCCCGACCTCGATGGCGTCTGCGACATCTTCGCCGATGCGTTCCTGCGGGCGGTCGCCCTGCAACCACCGCCCTCGAAAACCACGACCAAGACTCGAAAGAAGGCAACAAAGTGACCACACCTGATCCGACCCGCACGGCCCGCATCGTGCTGGGCACGGCGTTCACCGGCGCCGGTATCGCCCACGTCGTCAAACACGAATTCTTCGAGAGTCTGGTACCCGAATCAATGTCGAAGTGGCGCAAGCCGATCAGCGCCGTCACCGCCGTGATTCAGTTCGTCGGCGGCATCAGCATGTTCATCCCCCGACTGCGCGGGCTTGCCCGCTGGACCAACCTGGCGATGCTGGTGCCGACCCTGCCAGCCGCAGTCGCCCAGACCCGACACCCCGACCAGATGCGCGCACTCGGGGTGAA
The DNA here is from genome assembly GCF_057473765.1 of Mycobacterium sp. TH-M106. Taxonomy (NCBI): domain Bacteria; kingdom Bacillati; phylum Actinomycetota; class Actinomycetes; order Mycobacteriales; family Mycobacteriaceae; genus Mycobacterium; species Mycobacterium sp. TH-M106. Next base: position 4,382 of record NZ_JBYCLE010000254.1, read on the forward strand.
CCCCAAGCTGGTCATCGCCCGAATTCCCGCGCAAATGCTGGTCGCCGCCGCGACCTGGTGGGCCACCCGACCGCCCATCACCGACTAGCACCAACTGCCGAACTGAACACCCGAGACCGGAGAGGACGTTCCCATGTGGGAGTGGTTCGAACGCTATTGGAGCTCAGTCGGCCTGGGCGCGGCGATCGTCCTGATTATCCTGTTGTTCTGCACCAACACGTTTCGCGACCGTGCAGGTGTGACCCGCTGGCGGGATCCGGCATGGCTGGCCTGGCTGATGGTGGTGGCCTACATGCTGCACAATTTCGAGGAATACGGCATCGACGCCAAAGGCCGCGCCTTCCACTTCCCGGTCACCGCATGTGCCCAATACGGTTTCGACTCCGTGGATGGCTGCCCGCTGGTGCAGTCGTTCTTCGTCGCGGTCAACATTCCGTTCATCTGGATCGTGCTGCCGATCGCCGCACTGTGGTGCCGGCGCAACCCGGCGGTCGGACTGACCGGCGTCGGATTGCTGTTCACCAACGCACTGAGCCACATCGGCGGCGCCTTCACCCCCATGGGTTACTCACCGGGAACACTCACCGCCGCAGTCATTTTCATTCCGTTATCGGTGTGGGTGTTCGTCATCTTCTTCGGTAAGAACAAGCTGCTGGGATATCCGATGCTGTTAGTCATTCTGGGGGCTTCGATCCTGGCCCAGGCGGTTCTGCTCGGATTGTTGTTGGGACTGTCCCACAGCAGCGTCCCCTTGCCCGCGGCGATCGCCGTGCAGTCCGTCGCCCCACTGCTGCTATTGCTGCTGCCGTGGTTGGCCAGCCGCAAATGGCCCCCACGACCTGCGGCCGCACCCGCGACTGCTGCGGCATGACCACACCACGACAGGGGACGACATGACCGGACACCACCTGCCCGCGATCCACATCGAGGGCTTGGTGAAGAAGTTCGGGGCGTTCACCGCCCTGGACAGGTTGAATCTCACGGTCTCCCAAGGGGAAGTCCATGGCTTTCTCGGCCCGAACGGGGCCGGAAAGTCCACCACGATCCGCGTGCTGTTGGGCCTGCTGCGCCGCAACGCCGGCACGGTATCGCTGCTCGGCGCGGATCCGTGGCGCGACGTGGTCGAACTGCACCGCCGACTGGCCTATGTGCCCGGCGATGTGGTGTTGTGGCCCAGTTTGTCCGGCGGGGAGGCCATCGACCTGCTCGGCAATCTGCGCGGCGGGCTGAACGAGGCCCGCCGCGCAGAGTTGATCGAACGGTTCGAACTCGATCCCACCAAACGCGGCCGCCAGTACTCGAAAGGCAACCGCCAAAAGGTCGCCATTATCGCCGCCCTGTCCTCTGATGTGGAGCTACTGATCCTCGATGAACCCACCTCCGGGCTGGATCCGTTGATGGAGGCGGTCTTTCAGCGGGAAATCGCCGCGGAGAAAGCCCGCGGCCGTACCGTGCTGCTATCCAGCCACATCATGAGTGAGGTCGAAGCCCTCGCCGACCGGGTCAGCATCATCCGCGCCGGCCGCGTGGTGCAGACCGGATCCCTCGACGAACTGCGCGGACAGACCCGCGCCACCATCACCGCCACCCTGGGTCGGCCGCCGCGGGATCTGCGGGAACTGCGCGGCATCCGCTATCCCCGGCTGGACGGCAACCGCTTCACCGCCACGGTCGACAACGGCCACATCAACGTGGCCATGGCCGTACTCATCCATTACGACATGACCAACCTGACCGTGACACCGCCGTCGCTGGAAGACCTCTTCCTACAGCAGTACAACAGCGCGGGTCAGCCATGACCACGATCACCGGAGCGCGCACGCTGCTACCCATCACCGCGAAAGTCAACGCCCGCACCATCGCTCCGTGGATCGCTGGGGTCACCGCCCTGTCGGCGTCCTCAATTCTGGCCTACCGGTGGATATTTCCCGACCTGGCCGACCGCCGGCCTCTGGCCGCGGCCCTGGGTGGCAACCCGGCCCTGTCTTTGATTTTCGGACCTGCCCACGATCTGCTCACCAACGACGGATTCAACGCCTGGCGCTCCGGTGCCCTGGGCACCTTCTTCACCGCACTGATGGCCATCCTCACCGTGGTGGCGACCAGCCGCGCCGACGAAGACTCCGGGCAAGCCGAACTGCTCGCCTCCGGGGTGATGGGCCGACAGGCTCGTTTGGCTGTTGCGGTCGGACTGGCCGGCCTCGCCTCGATCGCAGTCGGTGTCGTGTGCTTTTTGGTGACAATCGCCGTCGGTGGCGCCGTGGTGCCCTCCCTGCTGTTGTCCGCCACGTTCACCGCATCGGGGTTGATATTCACCGGTGTCGCAGCCATAGCAGTGCAGTTGGGCTCCGAGGCCCGCTCAGCCAACAGCATCGCCATCGCCGCCCTCGGGATCTGCTTTGTGCTGCGTGGATTCATCGACACCATCGAGGCTCCCGGTTGGGCATCTTGGGTCACCCCGTTCGGTTGGCTCGAACATGTCCGACCCGCCACCGACAACAACCCCTGGCCGCTATTGCTCGCGGTGGCGCTGGCCCTCGTCCTCATCGATATCGGATTCGCGCTCGATGCCCGCCGTGACTATGAGGCAGGCATCATCGCGGGACGGCCCGGACCCGCCCGCGGTGGATCGGCCGCCAACGTCTGGGGGCTGGCGATACGTCTCAATCGCGGCTCGCTGATCACCTGGCTGATCGCGTTCGCCGGACTCGGCATCATTTTCGGCTACCTGGCCACCTCGATCACCAAGCTGCTCAGCGCCAACACCTCCCTCAGCGGCGTTCTGGCCGCCGGCGGAGCCCATTCCTCGAACCCGACATTTGCGTTTCTGGTCACCCTGCTACAGATGATCGGGCTGATCGCCGCCATCGCCGGGATACAGATCGTCAACCGGATCATCATCGAGGAGAACAACTTCCGCGTCGAACCCCTGCTCGCCGGGGCCCTGCGGCGGCCGACCTATCTGACCTCTAACCTCGTCATCGCCTACCTAGCGCCAGCGGTGTGCCTTCTCATCGCCGCCACCGTAATCGGCCTGATCGCCGCCACCGCCGGCACCGGCATCGCCTTCCGTGACGTGCTCGCCCAAGCGGCCGTCACCATCCCCGCGGTGTGGACGTTGATCGCCGTCGGTGCGGCCGCCGTCGGTGCCCGGCCCGCCGTGCGCCTCGTTGGCTGGGGAGCCATCATCGCAGCCTTCGGCCTCACCATTCTCGGGCCCACGTTCAAACTGCCCGGATGGGCGCTGTCGATCAGTCCCCTGCACCACGTCCCGAACATCACCGCATCCCCGCACTGGACCGGCCTGGCGGTAGTCGGTGTCGTGTTCGGCCTGCTGACCGCCGTCGCCTTCGCCGGATTCCGCCACCGCGACATCGCCTGAACCGACTGGCGCCGAACGCAACTCGAACGGAGAGCACCATGCCACTGCCGCGCCCACTGCGTGTCCTTCCCCGCTACCTGAACCCTGTCCTGCGGCCGGTCGCCAGATACCTGTCGCCCCTGGCGGTGTTGCATCACACCGGGCGGAAAAGCGGAAACTGCTACGACAGCCCGGTCCAGGCCTATCCCGTCTCTGGCGGGTACATCGCCGCCTACGCGTACAGCGACAACCCTCAACGGGCGCAAAACCTGCTTGCCATAGGTGAGGGCACGATGACCCGCGGCGGCAAACACCACACCATCACCAACCCACGACACCTCAGTGTCGAAGGTTTAGAACTGTTGCCGAAGCCCGTAGCCGCAATGATGCGCGGCATCAGGGTGCGCGGCTTCCTCCAGTTCGACGCCACAGCGCGGCAATAACTCTCGAATCCCAACAACCAGGAGGTCAGAAGTGAGGCTTGAAGGCAAGGTGGCATTGGTAACTGGCGCGACTGGCGGCATGGGCGGCGCGTCAGCCCGCCTGTTCGCCAAGGAAGGCGCAGCCGTCCTGGTCGCCGCGCGACACCAAGAACTAGCCGACCCGATGATCCAGGAAATCACCGACGCCGGCGGGAGGGCGTCGTTCGTATCCCTGGAGGTCACCGAGCAGGAACAGTGGGAGGCAGCGGTTCAGCACGCCAAGGAACAGTTCGGTGGACTGCACATCCTAATGAACGTCGTCGGCAGCAACGACCTCGTCATGCTTCCCGACGTCGACATCGACGCTTGGAACAAGGTCTTCGAAATCAACGTCACCGCCACCATGGTCGGGATGAAGACCTGCGCACCATTGATCCGAGACTCCGGCGGCGGTTCGATCGTCAATATCGGTTCTGTCGGCGGACTTTCGGGAACCTTCTCGACCGCGTATTCATCATCCAAGTGGGCATTGGAAGGCCTATCGCGCTCAGCGGCCTACATCTACGCCGACTGGGGCATCCGCTGCAACGTGATCCAGCCCGGATTCATCGCAACCAAGATGACCGCCCCCATGCGATTTAACCCCGCACTGAAGGCCGTAGTGGACCAACAGATGAAAGACACAGTGCTGCTGCGGCGCATGGGCGAGCCCGAAGAAATCGCCAACACGGCACTGTTTCTTGCCAGCGACGAGTCCTCTTACATCACCGGCACCGACATCGTCGTTGACGGCGGATGGTTCTCCGCCGCCGCCTACCTCACCAACGAAAGGCACAACCACATGCTCGAAATTATGCAGCAAACCAAGAAATAGTGCCTAAGAACTTTTCAAGCCGAATTCGATAGCCGGGCCGGAAACTGCGCATCCAGCAAACGAGACACCGGTCGGGCATTCATGCCATCTTCGTTGCATCGCAGTGGCGACGGGACCCGCTCAATCACCTCCGCCGGACTGTTCTCGGGATCTCACCGCACCGTCGCTCAGCGAGGAATACG
>NZ_JBYCLE010000255.1:0-9979 GCF_057473765.1 Mycobacterium sp. TH-M106
CGTCGATCGCGCACCGGGCGATCGGCTACGGGATGCCCGGCATCCGGGTCGACGGCAACGATCCGCTGGCCTGCTACGCGGTGATGGCCGAAGCAGCTGACCGGGCTCGGGGTGGCGGCGGCCCGACCCTGATCGAAGCGGTCACTTACCGGCTCGGCCCGCACACCACCTCCGACGACCCGACCAGATACCGCAGCCAGCGGGAAGTGGACCGGTGGGCCGCGCTGGACCCGATCCCGCGCTACCGGACCTATCTGCAGCGCAACGGCCGGTGGAACCAACGCCAGGAGGAAGCGCTCACCGCCCGGGCGAAGCGACTGCGGTCCGAACTGCGCGACGCTGTCTGCGGTGCCGCCGACATCGACGCCGACGAGCTGTTCACCACCGTCTACGCCGAGATCACACCCGCGCTGCGAGAACAGCGCCGGGCGCTGCGCGCCGAACTGGCTGGGCAGGGGGAGACGGGCAGATGACCCAGATCGCCGAGCCCTCCACCCGTTCGACCACACCCGTCCCGGCGACCGGGAATGCGGCGAACGTATCCACCGAGCAGCTGACGATGGTGCAGGCACTCAACCGCGCCCTGCGCGACGCGATGGCCGCCGACGAGAAGGTGTTGGTATTCGGCACCGACGTCGGGGTGCAGGGCGGGGTCTTCCGGGTCACCGAGGGACTGGCCGAGATCTTCGGCGAACAGCGCAGTTTCGACACGCCGCTGGCTGAGTCCGCGGTGATCGGCATCGCCGTCGGACTGGCGCTGCGCGGCTTCGTTCCGGTGCCGGAGATCCAGTTCGACGGATTCACCTACCCCGCAGTCGATCAGCTGGTCAGCCATCTGGCCAAGTATCGGACTCGTACCCGCGGCGAGGTCGCGATGCCGGTCACCGTCCGGATACCCTCGTTCGGCGGTATCGGTGCGGCCGAACATCATTCGGAATCCACCGAGTCTTACTGGGCGCACACCGCCGGCCTGAAAGTGGTGGTTCCGTCGACGCCGGCCGACGCCTACTGGCTGCTGCGGCACGCGATCTCTTGCCCGGATCCGGTGATGTTTCTCGAGCCGAAGCGGCGCTACTGGGCCCGCGGGATCGTCGACACCGGTAGTCCGGGACCGGCGATCGGCCGGGCTGCCGTGCGCAGACCCGGTACCGACGTCACCGTGGTGACCTATGGCGGGCTGGTGCGAACCGCACTGTCTGCAGCGGAAATCGGTGCGCGGCAACATCGTTGGAGTCTGGAGGTGATTGACCTGCGGTCGCTGGTGCCGCTGGATTTCGACACCGTCGCCGCGTCGGTCCGCCGGACCGGGCGGTGCGTGGTTATGCACGAGGGTCCACGCACCCTCGGCTACGGCGCGGAGCTGGCTGCCCGCATCCAGGAGGAGCTGTTCTACGAGCTGGAGGCACCGGTGTTGCGGGCCTGCGGGTTTGACACGCCGTACCCACCCGCCCGGTTGGAGCGGTTATGGCTGCCAGGACCGGACCGGTTGCTGGACTGCGTCGGGCATGCGTTGGAGCTCCCGTGAGCCGGGACGCCGAAAAAGACGCCGAGAAAGACCGCGCGAAACCGTTTCTGGTTCCCGACCTCGGCGAGGGCCTGGAAGAGGTGACGCTGACCGGCTGGAACGTCGCCGTCGGTGAGCATGTCGAGCTCAACCAGACGCTGTGCTCGGTGGAGACCGCCAAAGCCCAGGTGGAGATCCCCAGCCCGTACGCCGGCCGGATCGTCGAACTCGGCGGCGCGCCGGGTGATGTGCTGGCGGTCGGCTCGATGCTGGTGCGCATCGACACCGGCGGCGAAGCCGGTGCCCGCAGGCCCGTGCTGGTCGGATACGGAGCCGACGACGCTTTCGACACCAGCCGCCGGACCGCCACCAGGCGCCCCAGGGCCAAGCCCGCCGCCCGCAAGCTGGCAGCCGAGCTGGGAATTGACCTGACTGAGGTGCCGCCGGGGCGAGACGGGGTGATCACCTCCGAAGCCGTGCTGGCGGCTTCGGCCGGTGAGCGCTCCGGTGACGACGTGTTGCCGGTGAGCTTGGTGCAGGCGGCGATGGCTGAACGGATGACGCTGTCGCGCAGCAAGATTCCCGATGCACATGCCAGCGTGCAGGTCGACTGCGTCAACCTGCTGCAGCTGTGTGACCGGCTCGGCAAAACCGGCGCCGGCGGGTCTGCAGACGCGGCGATCACCCCGTTTGTGCTCACCCTGCGCCTGCTTGTCATCGCGTTGACCCACCATCGGGTGCTCAATTCGACCTGGGTGGACGGGCCGGACGGCCCGCAGGTGTGCACGCACCGTGCCGTGCACCTCGGCTTCGCGGTGGCCGCGCCCCGTGGCCTGCTGGTGCCGGTGGTCGTCGACGCGCATCGCAGGACCACCCGCGAGCTGGCCGGCTGCGTGGCCAGGCTGATCCGCGATGCCCGCTCCGGTGTCCTCAAGCCGACCGAGTTGGCCGGCTCGACGTTCACCGTCTCCAATTTCGGTGCCCTCGGTCTCGACGACGGTGTGCCGGTGATCAACTACCCGGAGGCCGCGATCGTGGGGATGGGATCACTCAAGCCCCGGCCGGTGGTGCTCGACGGTGCGGTGGTGGCCCGCCCGCAGATGACGCTGACCTGTGTGTTCGACCACCGCGTCGCCGACGGCGCGCAGGTGGCCGGGTTTCTCGGCGAGCTCCGGAACCTGATCGAGTCTCCGGATACCGCGCTGCTGGACCTGTGAGACCTTGTGAGACCTCATCGTCAGTGCGGACTCTGGTTGGTGTCATAGGTTGCCATACCGAGTGCCCGCCATGCGGTCAGCAGGCGCTGGTCTCCGGACGCAGCTACGAGGTCGTCGTCATCGAGTTGCTGGGCTGCCGTGCAGTGCACGGCGTCGTAACCACGCAGGGCGAAGCGGTGCGTCAGATCAGCCGCACGGGTTGGGACCTGTTCGTCCACCTCGACGATGTCCATCAGTACGCCCCGAGGGGACCGGCGGCTTTAGCCGTCGGGGGAATCGGGGCTGGTGACCCGCGTTGCTGCGAGAGTTTGTCGGTGTCGTTTCGTAAGGTGAGGGCATGTCGGAGCGCCGGTTTCGCCGCACCACGGGCGGGGTCTGCACACTGGGCCTGCACTTGGTGTGGTGCCCGAAGTACCGGCGGCGAGTGTTGGGGGGCCGGGTAGCGGCCCGTTGCACAGAGTTGTTGGGGCAGATCGCCGCCGAGCATGGTTGGGAGATCGTGGCCGCCGAGGTGATGCCCGATCACGTGCACCTGTTCGTGCGGGTCGGCCCGACCGACCCGCCAGCGGTGGTGGTGCGGGCGTTCAAGGGCCGCACCGCCCGCGTGCTCCGCGCGGAGTTCCCGTACTTGCGGCGGTTCGCGAAGGTGTTGTGGTCGCCGTTGTATTTCGCCGCCTCGGTCGGATACGTCTCGGAGTCGACGGTGCGGCGCTACATCGAGCACCAGTGGGACGCGGTGGCCTGATGCGGCGCGCGTATGTGTTCCGGTTACGTCCGACGGCCCGCCAGCATGTCGCGTTGGCGGCATGTGTGGATGCGCACCGTGAACTCTACAACGCCGAACTGCAGGAACGCCGGGATGCCTGGGCGCACAGCAAGACTCGTATTTACTACGGGGATCAGTCGGCGCAGCTGTCGGAGATCCGTAAAGTGCGGCCGGATCAGGCGGTGTGGTCGTTTTCCAGTCAACAGGCCACGCTGCGGCGGTTGACCAAGGCGTTCGACGGGTTTTTCCGCCGCGTCAAACGCGGCGACAAGCCCGGCTACCCGCGGTTCAAGGGTAAGCACCGCTTCGATTCGGTGGAGTGGCCCAAAGGTGGTGACGGGGCGCGCTGGCTACCCGAGGCCAAGCGTGTATATCTGCAGGGTGTCGGGTCGGTGAAGGTGCATCTGCACCGGCAGGTGGCCGGGCGGGTGAAGACGATCCAGATCAAACCCCAAGGCCGCAAGTGGATGCTGGTGCTCTCGTGCGACGACGTGCCGACCAACCCACTGCCGGACACCGGACGCCAGGCCGGTGTCGATGTCGGGGTGGTGACCTATGCGACGCTCTCTGATGGCACCGAGGTCGCCAATCCGCGATGGGCGCGTCAGGAGGCCGCCCGACTGGAGGCGGCTCAGCAACGATTGCAGCGCGCGAAGCGGGGCTCCAATAACCGGGTCGCGCGTCGGGAGACGGTGGCCGCGAGGCACCGTAAGATCGCTAACCGGCGTCAAGACTTTCACCACAAACATGCCCGCGAACTCGTCGCTCGTTACGACCTACTGGCGGTGGAGGATCTCATGATCGCGAACATGGTTCGCCGGGCGAAACCCAAACCTGATCCGGACAACCCCGGTCAGTTCCTCCCCAACGGCGCCCGGGCGAAGTCCGGGCTGAACCGATCGATCAGTGACGCTGGCTGGGGCCAGTTCGTCTCGATACTGCGCGCCAAAGCGGAAGACGCTGGGCGCACCTGGATCGAGGTCGACCCCCGGCACACCTCCGACGGGTGTGAGTGCTGCGGTCACGCAGCACCCGAGAATCGCGTCAGCCAAGGGGAATTCGTCTGCCAACGCTGCGGTCCCGGCGAGCACGCGGACGTCAACGCCACCAAAAATATCCTGGCCGCAGGGCTTGCGGTCACTGCCTGCCGAGAATCTGCCGCACCCTCGGGTGCGGCAGAGACGCCGAAGCAGGAACCAGCAGGAACCAGCAGGAAACCGCGAGGAATTACTGCTCCAACCCGTATAACAGGTTGGAATCCGGCGGCTTCAGCCATCCGGAGGATGTCAACGTGTTCAATCGAAGCATGTTGAGCCTGGCCGAAATCTCCGACCGGTTGGAGATCCAGCAGCTGCTGATTGACTACTCCACCGCCATCGACCTACGCCGATTCGACGACCTCGACGCGGTATTCACCCCGGACGCCTACATCGACTACCGCGCCATGGGTGGTATCGAGGGTCGTTATCCACAGGTGAAGGCGTGGCTGGCCGAAGTGCTGCCGAACTTTCCCGCCTACGCGCATATGCTGGGAAACTTCGATGTGCACATCGACGGCGACACCGCCACCTCGCGGACAATCTGCTTCAATCCGATGATGCTGGCCGGTGACCAGCGGCAGGTGCTGTTCTGCGGGTTGTGGTACGACGACGAATTCGTCCGCACCGCCGACGGCTGGAGGATGTCCCGGCGCGTCGAGTCGAAGTGCTTCGACCGGATCGTGTGATCCGGCTCTGATCCGGCCCGCCGGAATTGGCTCCTGACGCCGCTGCGGCTAGACTGGGCCGCTGTCCGCTGCGCGACCGTGACGTTTCGGGTGTCGCGCGGCGCGTCAGACACGCGAGGCAAAACCGGGTCCGGGCAACCTGCCCGGACCGCTGAATTGCCGCGTGACGCCACAGGAGAATTCGCGTAATCATGGCTGTGAAGATCAAGCTCACCCGGCTCGGCAAGATCCGCGACCCGCAGTACCGCATCGCCGTTGCCGATGCACGTACCCGCCGAGACGGCCGCGCCATCGAGGTCATCGGCCGCTACCACCCGAGGGAAGAGCCGAGCCTCATCGAGATCAACTCCGAGCGTGCTCAGTACTGGCTCTCGGTCGGCGCTCAGCCCACCGAACCTGTGCTCAAGCTGCTGAAGGTCACCGGAGACTGGCAGAAGTTCAAAGGCCTACCCGGTGCCGAGGGCAGGTTGAAGGTCGCCGCACCCAAGCCGAGCAAGCTGGAGCTGTTCAACGCCGCACTGGCCCAAGCCGAGGGCAGTCCCGACACCGAGGCCACCACGCCGAAGAAGAAGAGGGCACCCGCCAAGAAGGTGGCCAAGAAGGTGGCCAAGAAAGACGCCAATAAAGACGAAGCGGCCGAGGAGGATTCGATCGCTGAGCCCGATGCCACGGCAGAAGCCAGCGCCCCTGAACGGGCCAGTGAGTCGGCCACTGAACCGGCTACCGAGAGCTGACCCGGCGATGAGCACCGTCGTAGTGGACGCCGTCGAGCATCTGGTTCGAGGCATCGTCGACAATCCCGACGATGTAAGGATCGACATGGTGACAAACCGGCGCGGACGCACCCTCGAAGTTCATGTCCATCCCGATGATCTGGGCAAGGTGATCGGCCGTGGCGGACGCACCGCCACCGCGTTGCGCACCCTGGTAGCCGGCATCGGCGGGCGCGGTATCCGTGTCGACGTGGTGGACACCGACCGCTAGTCAACCCGCTCATGGAGCGTTGATGGAGCTGACCGTCGGGCGTGTGCTGAAGGCGCACGGCACCTCGGGCGAAGTCGTCGTCGAAGTCCGCACCGACGACCCCGAAGTCCGGTTCGCCCCCGGGGCGACATTGTTGGCCAAAAGCCCCGGTAAACCGCGGTGCGGCTACGTTGTCGAGGCGGTACGTGAGCACGGGGTGCGGCTGCTGCTGCGGCTGGCCGGGGTGGCCGATCGCGACGCTGCCGAAGCGCTGCGCGGCAGCGTGTTCGTGATCGACTCTGCTGACCTACCGCCGATCGCCGACCCGGATACCTTCTACGATCACCAACTGGAAGGTCTTCGGGTGCACACTATTTCAGGCGAGGAGATCGGGTCCGTCACCGAGGTGCTGCACACCGCCGCAGGCGAACTGCTGGCGGTGCGTTGCTCTGCCGGCGACGAGCTGTTGGTGCCGTTCGTCGCCGAGATCGTGACATCGGTGTCGCTGGACGACGGCATTGCCGAGATCGATCCGCCCGATGGCTTGCTGCAGCTGAGAGCTTAGTGGTTGTCGACATGAAAATCGACGTCGTGACGATCTTCCCTGGCTACCTGGAGCCGCTGCGACAGTCATTGCCGGGTAAGGCGATCGATTCCGGGGTTGTCGAGCTTAGAGTGCACGACCTGCGGCGTTGGACGCATGACGTGCACCGCTCGGTCGACGACGCACCGTACGGCGGTGGCCCCGGGATGGTGATGAAGGCTCCGGTCTGGGGCGAGGCGCTCGATGAGATATGTTCACCGCAGACACTTCTCGTCGTCCCCACCCCGGCCGGCAGACTGTTTACCCAGGCCACCGCACGACGATGGACCGGCGAAGACCATCTGGTGATCGCCTGCGGTCGTTACGAAGGCATCGATCAACGGGTCGTCGAGGACGCCGCCCGGCGGATGCGGGTGGAGGAGTTCTCCATCGGAGACTATGTATTGCCCGGCGGGGAGTCCGCGGCCCTGGTGATGATCGAGACGGTGCTGCGGCTGATGCCCGATGTGCTGGGCAATCCGCTGTCGCACCACGACGATTCACACTCACCGGGTCGCGACGGACTGCTCGAAGGGCCCAGCTATACCCGACCGCAGAATTGGCGGGGCCTGCAGGTGCCCGAAGTGCTGCTCTCCGGCGACCATGCGCGGATCACCGCCTGGCGGGACGCAGCTGCCCTGCAGAGAACCCGGGAACGTCGACCGGATCTGCTGGGCTGAAGGTCAGATCCGCCCGTCGGGGAACACGGTCTGGACGGCGCGGGTGATCGTCGCCCGCGCGGTGGCGTCGTCACTGGGTTGCAGGGACTCGATCACCACCACGTAACGGCGATCCGAGCCGACCACTCCCGTCGACAAATGCATCCAGCTGCTGCCGATGCAGCACATCCAGCCCTGCTTGACCGCGACCGGTTCGGCGTACACGCCTTCCGGGATGCCGAACCGCTGTGGGTAGCCGTCGATTCCGATCGGGGTGGACCGGGCCAGGTCGTTGATGATGATGTTGGCCCGATCCGCGGGCAGGCCACCGGACCCGTCGAGCAGCATGTCGTAGTATCGTGCCAGGTCAGGTGCTGTGCTGATGGTGTTCCACCAGGCGCCGTTGGACGGTGGTGCGGTGGCCGACAGCCCGTACCGAGCCGCGATCCGGCTGACGATCGCATCCTCACCGTTGAGGTTCCAGAATTTCTCCGCGGCCCCGTCGTCGGAGGACCGGAGCATGTCGTCCAGCGCGGCTAGGTCATCGCCGGACAGGTCGCCGCGCGTCCGGGGTTCGCGCAGCAGCATATCGTCGGCGATGAAGAGCTTGGCCACCGATGCGATGGCGATGGCCTGGGTGTTGCCGTTGGTGACCATCTGGTGAGTGGCCCGGTCGAGCACTGCCATTGAGATGGTGGCACCGTCGGCGGCGGCTTCGGCGGTGGCCTGCTGCATCCGGGCTTCGAGTGTGTCGAATGCGATTGCCGAGTGTATGGCCGGTGCCCGGGGTGCGTCGATCGCTGTGGCCACCGGTGTGACGGCTGTGACCCGCGGCGGCGGTGCCGGCGGGTCCATACGGTATCCGGCATAGACTTTTCCGTCACACCCGAACAGCACCGTCGACACCACCATGATGACGGTCAGGAAGAGCACCGACGGTCGCGTGCGCATAGGCCTCCTCGACATGGGTAGCGCAAACATCCAAGCGGACTGGCTCGCACTGTCGGCGGCCCGCGGACAGATTACCGTGCGCTCATCCGGCTCGTGCGGTTAGCTCTCAGCTCTACCATGGGCGCGGCCGTCCTGGAAGTAGCAGCTGCGGCGATTTCCCTGATTTCACCTGCACGCACGCCGTCTGGCACAATTGAGGAGTTGTCCGGCAGCGATTCGGCGGATCGGCGATGGGCCAAGAGCTGTCGGTGCTTCGCTACCCGGCACGGCATTGTGCCCGAACCCGTCGGCTCGGCGACGTCGGCGCACCCCGCGAGAGCACACCTGGAGGACCGGAGAACATGAACACGCTCGACTTTGTCGACAAGGCGTCGCTGCGCGACGACATCCCGGTCTTCGGGCCCGGTGACACCGTCAACGTGCACGTGAAGGTGATCGAGGGCGCCAAGGAACGTATCCAGGTGTTCAAGGGGGTGGTGCTCCGGCGTCAGGGCAGCGGGGTCCGCGAGACGTTCACGGTGCGCAAGGAGAGTTACGGCGTCGGTGTGGAGCGCACCTTCCCGGTTCATTCGCCGAATATCGACCACATCGACGTGGCGGTCCGCGGTGATGTCCGCCGTGCCAAGCTGTATTACCTGCGTGAGTTGCGCGGCAAGAAAGCCAAGGTCAAGGAGAAGCGTTGACGGTGGTGGCGCCTGCCACCGTCTGGCCCCGTTTGGTTCGGGGTGCCGCTGGCCGGCTTGCTGCCCTGACTACCCTGACTTCGTGACCGAAACCACGGACTCGTCAGCCGAGAACCGTCCCGAGGGCGGCCAGCCAGAGCTTGCGGCAGCTGCTGAGCAGGCGATAACCCCGGGACCCCCGGAGACCCCGGACGACTCGGAGGCCTCCGCCGGCCAGGCCGCGCCGGAGGGGAACAAGCGTTCGGCGTTGCGTGAGACGGTGGTCCTGGTGTCGATCGCGGTGCTGCTCTACTATCTGACGCTGACCTTCGTGGCGCGCCCGTACCTCATCCCGTCGGAATCCATGGAACCCACCCTGCACGGCTGCCCCGGGTGTGTCGGGGACCGCATCATGGTCGACAAGCTCAGCTACCGTTTCTCATCGCCGCAGCCCGGTGACGTCATCGTCTTCCGGGGCCCGCCGTCCTGGAACATCGGTTACCGGTCGATCCGGTCGCACAACACCGCGCTGCGCTGGCTGCAAAACGCGCTGTCCTTCGTGGGTTTCCTGCCGCCCGACGAAAACGACCTGGTCAAGCGGGTTATCGCGGTCGGCGGCCAGACGGTGCAGTGCCGCAACGACACCGGGCTGACCGTCGACGGCAAGCCGCTGCACGAGCCGTACCTCAACCCGGTCACCATGATGGCCGACCCGATGGTCTACCCGTGCCTGGGCAGGGAGTTCGGGCCGGTGACCGTTCCACCCGGGCGGCTGTGGATGATGGGTGACAACCGCACCCACTCGGCTGATGCGCGCGCGCATTGTGCCAGCAGCCCGGCTGGTTTGCACAACGGTGTGCTGTGCACCGGCGATCCGGATGCGGGAACCGTGCCGTTGAGCAACGTCATCGGCAAGGCCGAGTTCATCGTCTGGCCGCCGTCGCGCTG
>NZ_JBYCLE010000256.1:0-1549 GCF_057473765.1 Mycobacterium sp. TH-M106
CTGTTTTGCGTCTGACTTCGCGATAGAGATCGGTGTGTCGATCAGACGACATCCGACGGGTTCTCCGAGCTCTCTTGGAGGATCTGATCATGTCCGAAGCAAACTCTGGTGGCGACCGCTCGCACCGTCGCCCGAAGCGGTTCTTGAGCCCGTCGCAGAAGTACGAGATATGGCTGCAGCTGGTACGCCAGGAGGTGACGATCGCCGAGGCCGCCGCCAACCATCAGGTGGATCGCACGACGATCATGCGCATCCGCACGATCGCCAAGGAAGGTGCGCTGGCCGCGCTGGCGGCAGCCAAGCCAGGCGCGGCGGCCCGCCAACGCGACTACGAACTCGATGCCGCCAAGGCCGAGAACGCGCGGCTGTCCGAGGCACTCAAGGAGATGGCCGTGCGGCTGACGTTGGTCGAGGGAAAAGGGCGCTGGGGCTAAGTGGCCGAGTCCCACACCGTGTCGACGTGGCCACCAAGACGGCGCTGTTGGGCTTGCTCGACCAGGCGGTCGATGAAGGTTGGACACTGCGCCAGGCATGCCATGCGTTGGAGCTCGGCGAGCTGCGGGCACATCGCTGGATCGCTCGCCGAGCGATCGGCCAGCTGGTCGACAAGATCCCTGGTGGGTCGCCCATGCATGGGCTGCTCGACGAAGAAGTCAGCGAGATCTTGGCGTTGTTCGACCAGTGGGGCGAGACCGACCGCTCGCACCGCAAGCTTGCTCACCGCGGCTCTTATCTGGGCCGGGTATGGGTGTCACCGTCGAGTGTTCGTCGGGTCCTGTTCTTGGCGGACAAGCACTTTCGACCACTTCCCAAGCCTGGACGTTCTCAACGCAAGCCCTTCCCGGATTGGGTGGACTACAAGCCGAACTCGATCTGGATTTACGATACGACGCACTTCACCAGGGCGGGGATGGCAGTGTTGATCATTCAGGATTTGGTCTCGCGCAAGTGGATCACCGAGGTCGTCTCCGCTGAGGAAACCTCCACCCAGGTCGAGATCGGGTTCACCGACGCGCTCGACATCGAGGGACTCCTGCAGGCCGTTGAGCGACGCGCCGACGGCCTGGTCGATATCGGCATCGACGACCAGGCCCGGCCGATCCTGCTCGCGGTGTCCGATAACGGTCCCCAGATGACGTCGGGCTCGACGCGGGAGTTCATGGCCATGTCTGCGATCGCCCAGCACTTCGGACGCCCCGGAACGCCGACCGATCAAGCCTGGATCGAGAGTTTCAACGGGCACCTCAAGGCCGAGTTCCCGCACCTGCTCGCGATCGAGGACCCCGCCACCCTGCGCGCCGAACTTGCCGTCACCCGCCAATTCTGGAACGGAGTCCGGTTGCACGCCGGCATCGGCTATGTCACGCCCAACGACGAACACGAAGGACGAGGGGAGGCCATCCGCAAAGCACGCCAAGCCGGGCTCGAATCCGCCCGCAACCGCCGACTTGCCTGGCACCGCCAGCAAAGGCACACTCAACCCATACAGGATCCCGACGATGTTGTCTGATCAAACGCGAATGTCTATCGCAAAGTCAGAAACACCTCA
>NZ_JBYCLE010000257.1:0-2506 GCF_057473765.1 Mycobacterium sp. TH-M106
CGCCCGATCGGCGACTGGTCGACCCGCACCAGCTTGTCGACGAACTCGAGTCCGGTGACCCGGGTGTGCCGGCCGGGAACCTGGCGGGCGCCGTTGAGCCGGTTGGCCAGCACCGCGGCCAGGATGTCGTTGACCAGCGTTGACTTGCCGGAACCGGACACCCCGGTGACCAGGGTGAGGACGCCGAGCGGGAAGGACACGTCGATGTCGGCCAGGTTGTGCTCGCGGGCGCCCACGACGGTCAGTTGCCGCCGGCGGTCGACGGCTCGGCGGATCGCGGGCACCTCGATGCTTTGCGCACCTGACAGGTAGGCGCCGGTGATCGAGTCGCGGTTGGTCAACAGGTCGGCGTAGGTCCCGCTGTGCACGATCTGACCGCCGTGCTCGCCGGCCGCGGGGCCGATGTCGACGATCCAGTCGGCGTGCGCAATGGTGTCCAGGTCGTGTTCGACGACGATCAGCGTATTGCCCAGATCGCGCAGCCGGACCAGTGTTTCGATCAGCCGGCGGTTGTCGCGCTGGTGCAGCCCGATCGAGGGCTCGTCGAGCACGTACAGCACCCCGACCAATCCGGAGCCGATCTGGGTGGCCAGCCGGATGCGTTGCGCTTCACCGCCGGCAAGGGTCCCCGCCGGACGGGACAGGGTCAGGTACTCCAGCCCGACGTCGAGCAGGAAGCCCAGCCGGGACTGGACCTCCTTGAGCACCTGACCGGCGATGGCCTGTTCACGCGGCCCCAGTGTGAGCGCGGCGAGAAAGTTCGAACAATCCGCGATCGACAGCTCGCACACCTCGGCGATGGATTTACTGCCCAACTCCCCGGCGGCCAGCGTCACGGCCAGAATCTCTGCCTTGAGCCGGGTGCCGCGACAGACCGGACAGGGCACGTCGCGCATGAATCCGGCGTAGCGTTCCTTCATCTGCTCGGACTCGGTCTGCTCCATCTTGCGCTGCAGGAACGCCATCACACCCTCGAAGTAGGTGTAGTAGGAGCGGGTGCGGCCGTAACGGTTGCGGTAACGCACGTGCACCTGCTCGTCGGCGCCTTCCAGGATCGCCGTGCGAGCTTTGGCCGGTAGTTTGCGCCACGGGGTGTCGACGTCGAAACCCATTGCGTCGCCGAGGCTGGCCAGCATCCGGGTGAAGTACTCGGCGGCGGGGCCCGTCGACCACGGTGCCACCGCGCCCTCCGCGAGGGTGAGACCAGGATCGGGCACCACGAGATCGACGTCGACCTCTTTGCGGATCCCCAGCCCGGTGCACTCCGGGCAGGCGCCATAGGGCGAGTTGAACGAAAACGACCGGGGCTCAAGGTCATCGACAGCCAACGCGTGGCCGTTGGGGCAGGCCAGCTTCTCGGAGAACCGCTGTTCGCAGTGATGGCCGGACCGGTCGTGCCCTTTGCCATCGGGGAACTCCAGCACCACGATGCCGTCGGCCAGGTTCAGCGCGGTCTCCACCGAATCGGTGAGCCGTTGTTTGGCGCTGGCCTTGACGACCAGCCGGTCCACCACGACCTCGATGTCGTGCTTCTCCTGCTTCTTCAGCTTGGGCGGGTCGGTGAGCGGATGCACCACGCCATCGACCCGGACCCGGCTGTAGCCCTGGGTGTTCAGCTTCTCGAACAGGTCGGCGAACTCGCCCTTGCGGGTGCGCACCACCGGGGCCAGTACCTGAAAGCGAGTGCCCTCGTCCATGGCCAACACCTGGTCGACGATCTGCTGCGGCGTCTGGCGGGCGATCCGCTCGCCGCAGACCGGGCAGTGCGGCGAGCCGGCCCGGGCGTACAGCAGCCGCAGGTAATCGTAGACCTCGGTGATGGTGCCGACCGTCGAGCGCGGGTTGCGGTTGGTCGACTTCTGGTCGATGGAGACCGCCGGCGACAGGCCCTCGATGAAGTCGACGTCCGGCTTGTCCATCTGACCCAGGAACTGGCGGGCGTAGGCCGACAGCGACTCCACGTAGCGGCGCTGGCCCTCCGCGAAGATGGTGTCGAACGCCAGCGACGACTTACCCGATCCGGACAGCCCGGTGAAGACGATCAGCGCGTCGCGCGGCAGGTCGAGATCGACACTGCGAAGGTTGTGTTCGCGCGCACCTTTGACGATCAGCCGGTCAGCCATCGGCACCATCGTATGCGTACCAGTACCGTGGCCGGTATGACTGTCGTCAACGACCACTACACCGGCCATGTCGAGCCGCAAACCGCCGCCCGGCGCACCCTTCCCGGCGCGACGATCCTGAAGGCGTCCGTCGGGCCGTGGGACAACAACGCCTACCTGGTGACGTGCGCGAAAACCGGCGAGTCGCTGCTGATCGACGCCGCCAACGATGCCCAGATCCTCACCGATCTGGTGCGGCGATACGCCCCGAAGGTGTCGCTGATCGTCACCAGCCACCAGCATTTCGACCACTGGCAGGCGCTGGCGGCGCTGGCCGAAGCCACCGGGGCGCCGACTGCCGCGCATGCACTCGACGCCGATCCGCTGCCGGTGCGGCCCGACCG
>NZ_JBYCLE010000258.1:0-5868 GCF_057473765.1 Mycobacterium sp. TH-M106
GCTTCTCGCCGTACTCGCTCATGTCGATGCGCACCATGGCCCGCTCGTCGTCGAAGAGGAAGTCGGCCAGCGCCTTGGCCAGCTCGGTCTTGCCGACTCCGGTGGGGCCCAGGAACAAAAACGCCCCGGTGGGCCGGTTGGGGTCGGCGACCCCGGCGCGGCTGCGGCGCACCGCGTCGGAGACCGCTTGCACGGCCTTCTTCTGGCCGACAACGCGCTTGGCCAGCTCGTCTTCCATCCGCAGCAGCTTGGCGGTCTCGCCCTCCAGCAGCCGCCCGGCCGGGATGCCGGTCCACGCGCTCACCACATCGGCGATGTCGTCGGGGCCGACCTCCTCCTTGAGCATCATCGCCTCGCGAGCCTGCGCCTGCGGCAGCGCCGCCTCGAGCTTCTTTTCGACCTCGGGGATACGCCCGTAGCGCAGCTCGGCGGCCTTGGCCAGGTCGCCGTCGCGTTCGGCGCGCTCGGACTCGCCCCGCAGCGTCTCCAGCTGTTCTTTCAGTTCGCGGACGTTGTCGATCGCGCTCTTCTCGTTCTGCCAGCGGGTGGTGAGGTGGGCCAGTTGTTCCTTCTTGTCGGCCAGCTCGGCGCGCAGCTTCTCCAGCCGCTCCTTGGACGCCTCGTCCTCCTCTTTGGCGAGCGCCATCTCCTCGATCTCCAGCCGGCGCACCAGCCGTTCAACCTCGTCGATCTCCACTGGGCGCGAGTCGATCTCCATCCGCAGCCGCGACGCCGCCTCGTCGACCAGGTCGATGGCCTTGTCCGGCAGGAACCGGGCCGTGATGTAACGGTCGCTCAAGGTCGCCGCCGCGACCAGCGCCGAGTCGGTGATCCGCACCCCATGGTGCACTTCGTAGCGGTCCTTGAGGCCGCGCAGGATGCCGATGGTGTCTTCCACCGACGGCTCGCCGACGAAGACCTGCTGGAAACGCCGCTCCAGCGCGGCATCCTTCTCGATGTGCTTGCGGTACTCGTCGAGCGTGGTCGCGCCGACCAGCCGCAGCTCGCCGCGGGCCAGCATCGGCTTGATCATGTTGCCGGCGTCCATCGCCGATTCGCCGGTCGCCCCGGCGCCGACGATGGTGTGCAGCTCGTCGATGAACGTGATGATCTGCCCCGCGGAGTTCTTGATGTCGTCGAGCACCGCCTTGAGCCGCTCCTCGAACTCGCCGCGGTACTTTGAACCGGCCACCATCGAGCCCAGGTCCAGCGCAATGACGGTCTTGTCGCGCAGGCTCTCCGGCACGTCGCCGGCGACGATGCGCTGGGCAAGGCCCTCCACGATCGCCGTCTTGCCGACGCCGGGCTCACCGATCAGCACCGGATTGTTCTTGGTGCGCCGGGAGAGCACCTGCACCACCCGGCGAATCTCGTTGTCCCGCCCGATGACTGGGTCGAGCTTGCCTTCGCGGGCACGAGCGGTCAGGTCGGTAGAGTACTTCTCCAGCGCCTGGTAGGTGGCCTCGGGGTCGGGGCTGGTGACCCGTGTGCTGCCGCGCACCTTGACGAACGCCTCACGCAGCGCCTGCGGTGAGGCGCCGTGGCCGGTAAGCAGCTTGGCGACGTCGGAGTCGCCGGTGGCCAGCCCGACCATCAGGTGCTCGGTGGAGACGTATTCGTCGTCGAGTTCGGTGGCCAGCTGCTGGGCGGTGGTGATCGCGGCCAGTGACTCGCGGGACAGCTGCGGCTGTGCGCTGGCCCCGGTGGCCTGGGGGAGCTGCTCCAGTAGCCGCTGCGCCTCGGTTCGAATGGTTGCCGGGTCGACGCCGACCGCCTCGCACAGCGGCGCCGCGATCCCGTCGTTCTGGGTCAACAGCGCCATCAGTAGATGCGCAGGTCGGATCTCAGGGTTCCCGGCGGCGGAAGCCGCCTGCAGTGCGGCGGTCAGCGCAGCCTGGGTCTTGGTGGTGGGGTTGAAAGAGTCCACGACACCTCCGTTCAGGGTCAGCAAGGGTTGTCAAAAATGCTCGTCGCGTTGTGTAACGCCGTCAAGATTGAGTCTGTTCCGCTCAAGTTCAAGCGCCGCGGCGAGCCTCAGTTGCCAGCCACGCCTCCCGGCGTCGCTTCGATGCGCGGGACAGCCAGGCGTCCTGTATCACTTCGGCCAGTTCGGTCCTGGTGATCGCAGGCAGGTCGGCTGCCCGAACCAGTACGGACAAATGGCCATTGAAATGGTCGGTGGTGAAGAACGGCGTTCCCGGGTCTTGAATGAGAGCAAGCTTGTCGCTTTCGGACTCGACCCAGATGACGATGACGTCGGGGTACAGCTCGTGGGTGACCGAATCCCTGGCGTCGGGCCGAGGGTTGCGGAAGAACACGAACGACTTGCCGCCCACCTGATAAATCGGGTTGCCTTTCGGCCCTTCGATTCTGGTCACGTGTGGCATCGATGCGGCGATGTCGTGCACGTCGTCGACTCGCGCTGATCGTCCGGCCATAACGCAAACCTAGCGTGGACAATCGCCGACCGACACGATGTTCATGCACTGTGGCCGGGCCGACTCACCGCCCCCGCCGCCACTTCGGCTTGCGCTTCTCCAGGAATGCACTCGCCCCTTCCTGGGCATCGGCCAGCTGGCTGGCCGCCGCCATCACCTCGATCGCGTAGGCGTAGGCCTTTTCCTGGTCGAGGTCGATCTGGGCGTACAGCGCCCGCTTGCCCAGGCCCTTGCTCTCCGCGCTGCCGCGGGTGACCCGCTCCAGCAGGTCCGCCACGGCGCTGTCCAGCTGCTCGACCGGCACCACCTGATTGACCAAACCCCAATCCCGCGCGGTCACCGCGTCGATCACGTCGCCGGACAGCGCCAGCTCGGCCGCGCGTTTGCGCCCGATGTTGCGGGCGATGGCGACCATCGGGGTGTGGCAGAACCAGCCACCCTTGCCGCCCGGGGCGGCGAAGCCCGCGGTGTCCGCGGCGACCGCCAGGTCGGCGGTGGCCACCAGCTGGCAGCCCGCCGCGGTGGCCAGGCCGTGGACACGTGCCACCACCGGCTGCGGGATCTGCTGCATAGTGGTCATCAGCTGCGTGCAGGTGACCAGCAGCTGCCGCACCGCCGCGTGATCCTTGCCCGCCACGTCCGCGAAGTCGTGCCCGGCACTGAACACCGGGCCGTTGCCGGCCAGCACCACACCCAGCGCATCGCTCTCCCCCACCTCGCGGAATGCGGCGAGAAGTTCGTCCATGAGCCGCAGCGACAGCGCATTGCGCTGGCGAGGGCGGTTCATTGTGATCGTAGTGAACTCACCGCTGCGGGTGACCTCGACGCACTCAAACGACACGTGCCCAAGATACTCGTGACATGCTCGGCCACTTGCTGCCTCAGGATGCCAGGGTGTCAACGCCGCGCTGATCACCGGGGTGCGCAACCGGGCATAAACTCGGCGGTCGTGGGGCTCGACGACCGAGATGCGCTGTGCGTGCTGCACAAGGCTTTCACGGCGCCGGACGGCAACCTCACCGGTCACGTCTTCAGCCGATGGTTCGGCGCCGACCCCGCGGTGCGGGACTTGTTCCCGGCCGACCTGGCCACTCAACGCGCCGCCTTCGCCGAGGCGCTGAGCTGGGTCTACGGCGAACTGATCGCGCAGCGCGCACAGGAGCCGGTGGCATTTCTGGCCCAGCTCGGCCGCGATCACCGCAAATACGGTGTGGCACAACATCATTACCACACACTCAGACAGGTTCTTTACGCCACACTGCGAGACGAACTAGCCGGTGCGTGGACGGATGCCGTCGACGACGCCGCTCGCCAGTCGCTCAACCTGATCACCGGGGTGATGAGCGGAGCGGCCGAGGCCGAAGGAGGGCCGGCCTTCTGGGACGGCACGGTGATCGAGTACCGGCGGGCATCTCGCGACCTGGCCGTCATACGGTTGCAACTGGACCGCCCACTGCACTACTACCCGGGTCAGTACGTCCAGGTCGAAACACCGCAGTGCCCCCGGCGATGGCGTTACCTGACGCCCGCCACTCCACCGAACGACAACGGCGGAATCGAATTCCATGTGCGCGCGGTCTCCGGCGGCCTAGTCAGCACCGCGGTCGTCAACGAGACCCAACCCGGCGACCGCTGGCGGTTGTCCAGCCCGCACGGCGCCATGCACGTCGATCGGGACGGCGGCGATGTGCTGATGGTGGCAGGCAGCACCGGCCTGGCGCCGCTGCGCGCCATCATCATGGACCTCACCCGGTGGGGAGTAAACCCGCGGGTGCACCTGTTTTTCGGCGGTCGGTACCCGTGCGAACTCTACGACCTCCCCACTCTGTGGCAGATCGCAACGCACAATCCGTGGTTGTCGGTGACCCCCGTCTCTGAATACACCGGCGACCCACCGTGGGCCTCCGGCTATCCCGACGTGACACCACCGCGAGGACTGCACGTACGTCAAACCGGGCGGCTGCCCGAGGTGGTCACCCGCTACGGAGCCTGGAGCGATCGGCAGATCCTGATCTGCGGAGGGCCGGATATGGTGCGGGCCACCGAGGCAGCATTGGCTGCCAAAGGCACGCCACCACAACGAATTCAACATGACCCATTATCTTGAGGAGACTGTGGCAGAATCGGGCCATGACGGGATCGCAGACCGAGTTTGAACTCATCACCCTGAGCGATCCGTCGTCGCCGCTGACGGCGACGTTCGTTCCGAACGCCGGCATGGTCGGCACATCGCTCTCCGACGACCGGGTGGAATTGCTCGGCCAGCGTCGCGGTCTGGAAACCTACGTCAGAAAACACAAGACGATGGGCATCCCGATTTTGTACCCGTGGGCGAACCGGTTGAGCAGCAACGGGTACGGGGTTGACGGAGCCATCGGAGCCATTGTGACGCTCACCCCCGGCACCGGCGGCGTCCGCACCGATGAGCACGGCGTACCGATCCACGGCACACTGGCCGGATACCCCGGCTGGCAGGTGACCGCCCAGCTGGAATCGCAACTCACCGCTGAGCTGGACTTCGGCGCGCAACCCGGGCTGCTGGCTTCCTTCCCGTTCCCGCATCTGCTGAGGCTGGACATCACCCTGGCCGATCGCAGGCTGACGGTGCGGACCACCGTGACCCCCACCACCGGTACGCGGGTGCCGTTGTGCTTCGGATTCCATCCGTATTTTCAGCTTCCCGGTGTGCCCCGTACCCAGTGGCAGATCGAGACACCGGCGATGCGGTTCCGCCCGGTCAACGCATGGGGAATCCCGACAGGGGAGATGGGCGCCCATCCGCAGGCCACCGAGTTGCTCGGTGAGAAATTCCTCGACGACGGCTACGACGAAGTGCCCGCTGGTGCGGTCTTCGCGGTCTCTGGCGGAGATCGGCGCATCGAGGTGCACTTCGACGAGGGTTTTCCGGCTGCCCAGGTCTACGCGCCAGGAGACGACGACGTGATCTGCTTCGAACCGATGGCCGCACCGACCGACGCGCTGCGTCGCGGGGGCTACCGAGTGGCCCGCCAGGGTGAGCCCGGCGTGGCACAGTTCTCCATCTGGGTCGCCTGAGCCTAAGCCGCCCTACCCGCACCACCCGCCCAACCTGCACCACCCGCCCTACCCGCGAGACCCGCCCTACCCGCGAGACCCGCCCTACCCGCGAGCATTCGCAAACTCGCATTCCTGCGGCGCATTTTGTGCGAGTTTGCGCATGCTCGCGCCGGAGAACAGCTAGCGGCGCGCCGGAGAATAGCTAGCGGCGGGGGCGCCAGACCACCACGGCGGTGCTCTTCGGCACTAGCGCGACGTCGCGACGCTGGTTGGCGCGCAACACCTCCACCTCGGTGGCCATTTCTGCCAGGCGTGCCTGCAGCGCCTCGACCTGGTTGGTCAACTCGATGATGCGCTTGATGCCGGCCAGGTTGACACCCTCGTCGTGGGACAG
>NZ_JBYCLE010000259.1:0-5737 GCF_057473765.1 Mycobacterium sp. TH-M106
GATCACCTGGTCGAACTGGTCCTCGGTCATCGTTCGCAAGGTGGCGTCGCGGGTGATGCCGGCGTTGTTCACCATGATGTCCAGCCCCCCGAACCGCTGAACCGCAGCTGCCAGCAGCGCGTCGACATCATCTGAGACCGTCACGTCGCTTCGGATCGCCACCGCGGTGTCGTCACCGAGCATATGCGCTGCGGCCTCGGTGGCGTCCCGGTCCACATCGCCGAGGACCACCCGGGCTCCCTCGGCGACAAACCGCTCCGCTATCGCGAAGCCTAGGCCCTGCGCACCTCCGGTGATCACCGCCGTCCGGCCCTCCAGTAACGCCACTCTGCCACCCTCCTAGTCTCGCCTTGCCTGGCCTCGCCTTGCCTGGCCTTGCCTGGCCTTGCCTGGCCTTGCCTTGCCTTGCCCGCCTGCCATCTGCCGTCGCTTCCGGTCGCTATCATCGCACATCATATTTCATATATGATCTGGCCCGGATAGCACCTGGAGAATGGAGCGCAGTGGATGGCCGAGACCCCGGTCGACGACGACGTTTTCAGCGAAATCCTCGCTCAAACACGCAGATTCGTTCGCACGGCGGCGATTCCGCGGGAGCAAGAGATCGCCGACCACGACCGGGTGCCGGATGACCTCCGCGACCAGGCCAAGCGGTTGGGATTGTTCGGTTACGCGATTCCCCAGCGGTGGGGCGGGCTGGGCCTGGATCTGGTCCAGGATGTCGAGTTGGCCATGGAACTGGGCTACACCTCGCTGGCGGTGCGGTCGATGTTCGGCACCAATAACGGCATCGCCGGACAGGTTCTGGCCGGATTCGGCACCGACGAGCAAAAGTCCCGCTGGCTGCCGGTGCTGGCATCTGGCGAGGTTGTCTCGGCCTTCGCGCTGACCGAACCGGGTGCCGGCTCCAACCCGGCCGGGCTGCGCACCAAGGCCATTCGCGACGGTGGTGGTTGGTTGATCTCGGGGACGAAGCGATTCATCACCAACGCCCCCATCGCCGGCTTGTTCGTGGTCTTCGCACGCACCCGACCGGCCGACGAGCATGGCACCGGCATCGCCGTTTTTTTGGTACCCGCGGATACGGCAGGCGTGGAAGTCGGAGTCAAAGACGCCAAGATGGGCCAGCAGGGCGCCTGGACGGCGGATGTGAGCTTCTCAGGCGCCCGGCTACCCGCCGACGCCCTGATCGGCGGCGACGAGGATGTCGGCTACCGGGCTGCAATGGTCTCGCTGGCGCGCGGCCGGATTCACATCGCGGCAGTGGCCGTCGGAACGGCTCAGCGCGCACTAGACGAATCCGTGACGTACGCCGCCGTTGCGACGCAGGCCGGCACCGCAATCGGAAGCTTTCAGTTGGTGCAGGCTATGATCGCTGACCAGCAGACCGGGGTGTTGGCCGGGCGAGCCCTAGTCCGCGACACAGCACGGAAATGGATCTCCGGCGAGGACCGCAGAATCGCACCATCGGCGACCAAGTTGTTCTGCACCGAAATGGCTGGCAAAGTCGCCGATCTCGCGGTACAGATCCACGGTGGCAGCGGGTACATACGCGATGTGCCGGTGGAGCGGATCTACCGTGACGTTCGACTGTTGCGACTCTACGAGGGCACCAGTGAGATTCAGCGGTTGATCGTCGGCTCCAACCTGGTGAGAGCGGCGCAAACAACTTCTGCCAGATAGCTGTTGAACTTCTACCAACGCCGGAGTCGACACTAATGCGCACCCCCGGGCAGGACAGATGCTGCCGACAGTATTCGTGCTCTCCGGGGACGCCAACCTCTGTGCGATCCTGACCCAATGCTCCTGGTCTTGGCTGACACCGGTATCCAGTGGAAATCAACCGTCGAGGCCTGATGCACGACGGGGACGACGGAAACGACGGGGTGCTTGCGTCGGACTGGCACTGATCTACGCTTGTCGGTGCCCGCTTTGCGGCGTGGCAGCTTGACTTCTCCGACTATATAGCATAGGCCATTCCGATCGCCAAATGTGATGCATACAACAGTTTTTGGTGATTGTCGGCATTCATTGTTAATGTGCCAGTTCGTGTTTGGTCTTGAAGCGGTAATGGCATTGGTGCAGCAGGTTTCCGGCACACCCTACATCGTTGGTGGTGATTCGCCGGCCGGAACGGACTGTTCTGGTCTTGCCTCATGGGTCTCGAATGTGGCAAGCGGCAGACCGGCTTTCGGCAATAGATTCCACACCTCCAATGAGGAGTCTGCCCTGCTGGCGCGCGGCTTCCAGTACGGGACCGCCCCCGACGCGTTGGTGGTGGGGTGGAACAGTCACCACACGGCGGTGACATTGCCGGACGGTACACCGGTGTCCAGCGGTGAGCCCGGCGGCGTGAAAGTCGGCGGCGGAGGCGCCTACCAGCCCCAGTTCACCCATCACATGTTCCTGCCGATGGCACCCGACAGGGTTAGCGACCAGGAAGCGCCGATGGACGTACCTGCTGCATTCGGCGGCATCGATCCGGAAGAGCCCGCACCAGAGCCCGCACCAGATCCCGCACCAGATCCCGATCCGGCTCCCGCCGAAGTGGTCGGGGCGCCTGTCGGCCCACCGCCTGTTGACGACCCTCCCGGTGAGGCCGAGCCGACCCCGGGTGAGCCTGGGCCGGCGCAGATTTAAGGCTTGCGGGCCAACAACCACGCCTGGCCCTGACCCTCACCCGCGGCAATCACGTCGAGGTCGCCGAACGCAGTCCGCAATTCGCCAGCGGCAGCGCGGAACGGCCCCGGGGTTCCACCTATCTGGCTGAGCACCGTGATCGCCAAAAGCCCACCCGGCACCAGCCGTTCGGTCATCGCCTGGTCCAATCGGCGGTCCCGAAACCTATGGCAGTAGATCATGTCAACGAGTGGGCCCGCCGGCAGGCCGCCGTCGAGATCGACGGTGTCGAACTGGCAGCGCTTCTCAACACGGTGGCGCTGCGCGAGATCTCGTGCCTGATCGACGGCCACCTCGGACACGTCCAGCCCCCACACGTCCAGACCCCGGCAGGCGAGCCACACCGCGCCGAGCCCCTGGCCGCACGCGACGTCCAGCGCGTGGCCCGCGGTCGGGAACACGTCCTGGTAGGGCAAGAACACCGCAGCCGGGCCGGCGGCGTCGACCGGCGGCGATCCCCGGCGCGCATATCGCTCATTCCAGCGGACGCGGTCCTCGTAGCTCACAGCAGTCACAACATCAGATAGAAATAATCCACCGCGCCCCTGCTTTCCGCGCCGAAGTCGTGGTCGATCTCCATCCGGGCCTTGGTCACACTCCACCGTCCCCTCGCGTCACGGTATCGCCCACGGCATCCTCACTGGTGGTCCTGCGGGGCGCAAGAGATCAGCAGACCGGTTGCGTGTTGGCAACATGAGACCAAGTCTAAGCGTGTACTGCAAGGTGCCGTTTGCGTTACACAGGCTATCTGTTTGATAGCATCAGACTTTGTCTTCGCCGCGACCCTAGGGAACTCTCATGAAATCGGCTGCCCGAAGCTCCGCAACCGCCGGCGTCGTGCTGATCGGTGCCGCCGTCATCGTCGCCGCCCCGGCGGCACCACCGCAGCCCCGCGCTCAGGTGCGCGAGGTAGCGCTGACCTCCGGCGAGACCGTGACGCTCGAGTTGAGCGGCAGCGGATTGCCGATACTCCCGCCGTCGCTCGTGGAAAATGTCCACACCGTCTACATCGACCCGCATTTTCCCAACACCGTTCCGCAGGCCCTGGGCGCACCGCAGCAGCTGTATCCGATAACCGGCACGCACAACGGATTCTTCGACCCCTCGGTGCAAGCCGGTGTCACCATCCTTGACGAAGCGATAAACCGGCAGCTCGCCGACGGCAACAACGTCGTGGTCTACGGCCAATCCCAGGGTGCCACCATAGAAACCCTTGAAATGGAGAAGCTGGCCGCCGGCCCGAACCCGCCGAGCGCGGACCAGCTGGCTTTTGTCATGACCGGTGATCCCGACCTGCCCAACGGCGGCATGCTGGAGCGGTTCAACTATCCAGGCCTCCCCCAGCTGACCCTGCCGTCGCTGGGCGTCACCTTCTTCGGCGCAACACCCACCGACACCGTCTACCCGACCTTCATGTACGAGGGCGAATACGACGGGTTCGCCGATTTCCCGCGGTACCCGCTCGATCTGCTGGCCGACGTCAACGCGCTGTTCGGCATCCCGTTCGTGCACGCCTTAGAACCGGGTTTCCCGAAATCGCTGGTCGACCAGGCGTTTATCTGGCCCACGTCGCCGGACTACCACGGCGACACCACCTACTACATGATCCCCACCGAGAATCTGCCGCTGCTGGACCTGCTGCGGGGCAACCCGCTGGGTAACGCGTTCGCCGACCTGTTGCAGCCGGATTTGAAGGTGCTGGTCAACCTGGGCTACGGTCCGGACAACCTGCCGTACAGCCAGTATCCGAATCTGCCCACCCCGGCGTCCGGGCTGCTCCCGGACGCCAACCCGGTCACCGTGCTGGAAAACCTGGCCGCCGGGGCCGAACAGGGCGTCCAAGCTTTTCTGGCCGACCTGAAAGGCATTTCACCGTCGAGCATCGCGGCGTCTATGAGCAACACCGTTCCGGCCGTCACGCCGCTGGATCTCAACCCGAGCGACCTCATAACGGAACTGCAGAGCCTGCTCGCCGTGAACACCAACGCGCTGGCCGTTGTGGTCGCGGCTTCGCTGGACACCTTCATGCCGGTGGTGGACACCACCAGTGCCATCGTCACCGCTCTGCCGACCTTGGCCGTCAATCTGGAGCTCGCCGGGTTTCACCAGCTGGCTGGCGGCAACCTGCAAGCGGCATTCGACTACTTCACCGACCCGATCGGCGGCAGCGTCGGGCTCTCCTCGATAGCGAGCTTCCTGATCTTGTCGGACATCCAGGATGCGGCAGGGCGAATCTCGAGCGCGCTCCAGGGCGCGGTCACCGACGACATCGGCTTCATCGAAGGCCTGCCGGGGCTGTTCTCCTGACTCTCCTGGCCTACTGCGAGGCTAGCCGCCGGCTGGCGTGCGGGTAGCGAGGGCTCTGGTGGGCAGTTCGTGGGTTGGGGGTGCTTCGTAGTCTCCTGTTCTCTGGGCCATCCGCGCTGCGGTAAGGCGTGGTATGCCGGTGTTGAGGATGGGGCTGGGCATGTGGGCAGCGGCTTGTGCGGTTGCGGGCGAATTGACGGTCTGCGCCTGGGGGGCCGCGGCAGTCCAGTTAGGCGGCACCGACAGCGGCCCGACCAGGCCAGCTCTACCGATATTGGCGTGCGACCCGGCGAGGATTGCTGTGCCGCCGGAATGTGTGGCCATAGGCTGGGGAGCCATGGGCTGGGAGGCCATTGGCTCAAGCGGGTGTGCGGACGACAGGTTCGCCATCTGCCCGAATAGCGAGGAGTCAGCACCGCCAGCGCCCGATGTCGCCAGGGTGTTTTGCACGAAGTCCTGAACCGCGTAGATCAAAAGGTAATCGAACGCGTGGAAGTCGGTGATCAAAATCTCCGGTGCCACCGCCCCATTCGATAAAAATGCGGTCATCCAATTCGAGTTCATAAAGTCGGCTACCGCTGAGTTGTCTTGCCCGGCGATGACGTTGTTCAGGAACCCGGACAGCCCAGAATCGGAGGTGGCGTTAGTCGGGCTGAAGATGTTGAGCCCCAGTGAATTCACGAGTGCGCTCAGCGATGACGAGCCGGATCCGCTGGCGCTGCTCGATCCAGTGGCCAGTGCCTGCAAGGCG
>NZ_JBYCLE010000260.1:0-1511 GCF_057473765.1 Mycobacterium sp. TH-M106
CTAGACGGTATGGGTGACCGTCGGCGTTGGGTCGGGGGTTGCGGGCCGGGGCCCCACTCACCCATGTTCGTGGGTTACCGAGTAGGGAGTCGCCTGCCCGGTCTATCCGACAGTGGTGGGAGGCCCCGGTGTTTACAGAGCGTACGAGTGTGGGATTGGACGTGCACGCACGTTCGGTAGCAGCAGCGGCCATCGATAGCGTGACCGGTGAGGTTCAGCAGGCTCGCCTGACCCCGGCCTATGAGCACATCCGGTCGTGGATATCGGGACTGCAGGGGCCGGTGGCGGCGGCCTACGAGGCGGGTCCCACCGGTTTCGGCTTACAGCGGTCGTTGACGGAGGCCGGGATCCGCTGCGTCGTGGTGGCACCGTCGAAGCTGCAGAAGCCCGCTGGTGATCGAGTGAAGACCGATGCCCGCGACGCCCTGCATCTGTGCCGGTTGTTGCGTCTGGATGAGATCACGTCGGTGTCGATCCCGAGCGTGGCTCAGGAAGCGGCTCGTGACTTGGTGCGTGCCCGCGAGGACTGCCGCGGCGACCTGATGAGGGCCCGGCATCGCCTGTCCAAGCTGCTGTTGCGTCACGGCATCGTGTACTACGGCGGGGCGGCCTGGACCGGTGCCCATGATCAGTGGCTGCGCACCGTCGCCGCGCCCCAGCTCAGGGCACCGGCGACGCGGATGGCCTTTGACGCCGACTATGACCACGTGTTGACGATGCAGGCCCGGCGGCGGCGTCTGGACGCAGCGATCGAGGAGATGGCCGCCGATGGTGAGTTCGCTGCGATTGTGCGGCGGGTGTCGTGTCTGAGGGGGGTGAACACGTTGACCGGGTTTGCGTTGGCAGTCGAGATTGGTGATTGGAACCGGTTCACCGGCAACACGATTGGCTCGTTTGTCGGGTTGGTTCCCTCGGAGTTTTCGTCGGGTTCCTCGCGGGCTCAGGGTCCGATCACCAAGACCGGCAACAGCCATGTCCGGCGGCTGCTGGTCGAGGCGGCGTGGCATCACAAGCCGCGATATCACGTGGGTGCGGTGATGCGTTCGCGGTGGGACCTCGCCTCGCCGGCCGCTCGCGCCCGCGGGGACGAAGGCAACCGCCGCCTGCACGGCAGGTGGGTGGGCTTCCTGGAGCGACGTAAGCGACCCGTGACGGCCAATGTCGCGGTCGCGCGTGAACTGGCCGGCTGGTGCTGGTCGCTGGCGGTCATGGACGACTGACCGCCACCTGATCTGCTTCCTCACGAGGTCCGTGGTGGCAGCGCGTGGATCGACCCGCGACACACCTATGAGCAGCCCATGCGGGTGACACTCGATGCTAGACATGCGGATGCGATCCAGCCGAAACACCGTCCTGCGGTAGCCAATCCGCGTATATCAGTCTGACCGCGCGTCGCTAACGACACGCTCACCACACAGACTGGCCGAGGAAGCAACGAGGCGCCGTCGGGGTAGCTCCCCGGCGGCGCCTCACCTTGCCTTCTTGACAATGTTCTCTACATATCAGGTGTG
>NZ_JBYCLE010000261.1:0-3186 GCF_057473765.1 Mycobacterium sp. TH-M106
CGGCAATAACGCCGCCGGTGAACGGGAACGGCGCGGTGTACGCCGACGACACCGCCTGCCCGGTATTGCGCCCGACGCTCACCCCACCGCCGGCCAGCGTGAACGCTCCGGGCTGGGTGATCATCTCCGGCAGTGTCGCAACCACGGTGTCGTCGACGTACAGCGACGCCTCGCCGACCGGGGTGTGGCCGCCCGGCACGGTACCGCTGCGCTGAAAGCGCATGCCCAGAATGTGCTCGCCCGGAGGAACCGGGTCGGTCGCAGACAGCCACTGCTCCTGTTCGCCGAGGAAGTTGTAGACGTAGTGCAAGCGGCCACCTTGAAAGAACAGCACGTGCCCGCCGTGACGGGCACCCTGTTTGAACAACACGCCCTGCGCTCCGGTGCCCTCGACGGTGACTCGTGCTAGCACCGCGAACGACTGGCCACGCAGCTCCACGCACGCACCCAGCGGCACCTCGGCGGTGTTCGGGTAGTAGGTGTAGCTGGTGCGTTCCCCGGCCAGATAGGGCCGCCATCGGCCCATCATTTCGGCGATGTCGAGGTCCGCCAGCGGCAGTCCGTTGTACTTGGCGGCCTCGGCGAACCACACTGCCTTGAGCTGCTCGAGTTTGTCGGGGTGTTCGGCGGCCAGGTCATGGCACTGGCTGCGGTCGCGCTCGATGTGGTACAGCTCCCAGCGGTCGGCGTCGAAATGGCCCCAGCCGGAAGGGGTAGCTGCGTGCACGGTGTTGGCGAACCAGCCCTGATGCCAGATACCGCGGGTGCCCAGCATTTGATAGAACTGGGTCTGCTTGCCGGTGGCCGCGCCCGAGTCAGCAAGTGCCGCCTTGAAACTCACTCCTTCCAACGGCTTCTGGGCAATACCACGCACGGTCGCCGGCGGGGTGATATCGAGCAGGTCGTAGACCGTCGGAGTCACGTCGCAGACGTTGACATAGGCGTCGCACACCTCGCCGTGCGCTGCAATGCCGTTGGGCCAGCTGATGATCGCGGGATCGGCGATGCCGCCTTCGTGGGAGGCATAACGCTTGTAGAGCTTGTAGGGCGCATTGAAGGCCATCGCCCACCCGATCGGGTAGTGGTTGTAGGTTTCCGGGCCGCCGAGCTGGTCGAAGAGCTTCATCGCCTGCTCGACGGTGTCGATGTAGCCGTTGAAAAACTTGTTTTCGTTGGGCGAGCCGTTGGGCCCGCCCTCACCGCTGGCGCCGTTGTCTGAGATCACCACCACGATGGTGTTGTCCAGCTGCCCCGAATCCTCCAGGTAATCCAGGATCCGGCCGATCTGGGCGTCGGTGTAGCTCTGGAAACCGGCAAACACCTCCGCCATCCGGCAAAACAGCCGCTTCTCCTCGTCGCCCAGGGTGTCCCAGGGCCGCACGGTGTCCACCGCGGGCCATGGCAGGCCCTCCGCGCTGGTGGCGTCTGAGTAGGGGTTGACCGGCGACAACTCGGTGTCCGGCGGCACCAGGCCCAGCTTCTTCTGGTTTTCCAGCACGATCTCGCGGTAGGCCTCGTAACCCATGTCGAAGCGGCCCGCGTAGCGGTCCGCCCACTCGGTGAAGACATGGTGCGGAGCGTGGCCGGCGCCCGGGCAGACGTAGCCGAACCACGGCTTGCCGGGGGCGATGGTCTTGGCGTCACGGATGAATTCGATTGTCCGGTCAGCGATATCTTTCGAGAGGTGGTAGCCGTCCTCGGGTGTGGCAGGCGGTTCCACTGGGTGGTTGTCATACACCAGGTCGGGGTACCACTGGTTGGTTTCGCCACCCATGAAACCGTAGAACCGCTCGAAGCCCCGCGAGGTCGGCCAGTGCCGCCTGCTGGCGGCCATGTTCGCCTCCTCCAGCGGAGTGAGGTGCCATTTGCCGACGCAGAAGGTGTTCCAGCCGCATTCGGCGAGGACCTCGGGGAGCAGCGCTGTCTCGAAGGGTATGCGTCCACTGCAGTTCGGGAATCCGTCGGTGAACTCTTCAATGGTGGCCATGCCGACGCTGGTCGGGTTGCGGCCGGTCAGCAGCGCCGCCCGAGTCGGTGAACACAGCGCGGTGGTGTGAAATTGCGACAACCGTATGCCGCGGTCGGCGATGCGGCTCATCGCTGGCATGTCGACCAACCCGCCGAAACAGTCCCAGGTCGCGATGCCGGTGTCGTCCCAGACGAGGTAGAGCACGTTGGGGGCGCCGTCAGGTGCACTCGGCGCGGCGAAGGGACCCCAATCGGGCTCGGAGTCCCTGACGTCGAGTTCGATCCTGCCGTTGAATTCCGTCGCCATCACCCGACCTTCCCGCGAGCATGCACATAATCGCACGAATTCGGATCGGATCGTGCGATTCTCTGCATGCTCGCCGCGGGCTACTTGGCTTTCTCGAGGATCTCGACGAGACGCCAGTGCTTGGTCGCTGACAGCGGGCGCGTCTCCATCAGGGAGAC
Organism: Mycobacterium sp. TH-M106; assembly: GCF_057473765.1. Classification (NCBI taxonomy): domain Bacteria; kingdom Bacillati; phylum Actinomycetota; class Actinomycetes; order Mycobacteriales; family Mycobacteriaceae; genus Mycobacterium; species Mycobacterium sp. TH-M106. The sequence goes on from NZ_JBYCLE010000261.1 coordinate 2,434, forward strand.
TCGGTCTCCGATTCCGGCGATGCCGTCCTCGTCGTGCACCTTGACTTTGGTCGTGGTCCGGATGATCTTGCCGTAGAGCGGGTGGGGCACCCGGTCCTCCAGCTCGACCACGATGGTCTTGTGCATCTTGTCGCTCACCACGTAGCCGATGCGGGTCTTGCGCCGGCCCCGCGGCTTCGGGGTACGCGGCGTGTGCTTCGGACCCTTCTCCGCCGGGGCAGCGTCTTTCGGTGCGGCTTTTGATGCCCGGCCGGCCTTCGATGTGGTTTTAGCCTCTTTAGCCTCTTTAGCCTCTTGAGTTCCTGCCATGACGATCACGCACCCTCGGGGTTTTCGGGGCCTTCGGGCCCAGCGGCCAAGCCCAGTTCTCGCTCCCGCAACACGGTGTAGATACGCGCGATTTCGTGACGCACCGTGCGGAGTCGACGGTTGTTGCTGAGCTGACCTGTCGCCGTTTGGAAACGCAGGTTGAACAGCTCTTCCTTGGCCTCGCGCAGCCGCTCGGTCAGTTCTTCGGCGCTCAGCTCGCGCAGCTCGCCGGCGGAAACCCCCACTGCCATCAGAACTGCTCCTCTCGGGTGACGATCCGCGCCTTGATCGGCAGCTTGTGTATCGCCCTGGTCAGCGCCGCTCGCGCGATCGCTTCATTAGGGTAGCTGAGCTCGAACAGCACTCGACCGGGCTTGACGTTGGCCACCCACCATTCCGGCGAACCCTTACCCGAACCCATCCGGGTCTCGGCCGGCTTCTTGG
>NZ_JBYCLE010000262.1:0-4657 GCF_057473765.1 Mycobacterium sp. TH-M106
CTGGGCCAAAGCCGGCGCAGCGACCTGGCTCGCCGACGCCGGCGTCATCGCCACCCTGGCGGTGTGGCACCTCATCGGCGCCACCTCGTCGGACGACGGCTACAACCTCACCATCGCCCGGATCGCGCCGAAAGCTGGCTATGTGGCCAACTATTACCGGTTCTTCGGGACGACGGAAGCCCCGTTCGACTGGTATCCGTCGCTGCTGGCGCGCCTGGCCGACGTCAGCACCGCCGGGGTGTGGATGCGGCTGCCGGCCACCGCCGCCGGGATGGCCTGCTGGCTGATCATCAGCCGCTGCGTGCTGCCTCGGCTGGGCCCGCAGGCCGGCAACGGCCTGGCCGCCAACCGAGTGGCGGTCGCGACCGCGGGTGCGATGTTCCTGGCGGCCTGGCTGCCGTTCGACAACGGACTGCGGCCCGAGCCGCTGATCGCGCTGGGCACGATGGCGACCTGGGTGCTGGTGGAGAACGCGATCGCCACCCGGCGGCTGGCCCCGGCCGCGGTCGCGATCGTCATCGCCGCGCTGGCCGCGACGCTGGCGCCGCAGGGGCTGATCGCGGTGGCCCCGCTGCTCACCGGCGCCCGGGCGATCGCAGAGGTGATCAAGCGGCGCCGGGCCAGCGACGGCCTGCTCGCGCCGCTGGCGGTGCTGGCCGCAGCGGCCTCGGTGATCACCGTCGTGGCGTTCCGGTCGCAGACGCTGGCGACGGTGGCCGAGTCGGCGCGGATCAAGTACGTCGTCGGCCCGACGATCGCCTGGTATCAGGAGTTCCTGCGCTACTACTTCCTCACGGTCGAGGAGAACGTCGACGGGTCGATGACCCGCCGCTTCGCCGTGCTGGTCATGGTGTTCTGCCTGTTCGCCATGCTGACGGCGCTGCTGCGGCGCGGGCGGGTGCCCGGGGTGGCCACCGGTCCGGCCTGGCGGCTGATCGGCGCCTGCGCGGTGGGGCTGCTGCTGCTGACGTTCACCCCGACCAAGTGGGCCGTGCAGTTCGGCGCGTTCGCCGGGCTGGCCGGCGCGTTGGGCGCACTCACCGCGTTCACCTTCGCCCGGATCGGGCTGCACAGCCGGCGCAACTTGTCGCTGTATGTGACCGCGCTGCTGTTCCTGCTGGCCTGGGCCACCTCGGGCGTCAACGGCTGGTTCTACGTCGGCAACTACGGGGTGCCGTGGTTCGACATCGCACCGGTGATCGCCGGCCGCCCGGTGACGACGATGCTGCTGGCGGCCTCGATCGGCACCGGCCTGCTGGCCGCCTGGCAGCACTTCCGGCTGGACTACGCCGGACACACCGAGGTGGCCGACACCCGTCGAAACCGGATTCTGGCATCCACACCGCTGCTGGTGGTAGCGACGCTGATGGTGCTGCTGGAGGTCGGCTCGATGGCCAAGGGCGCTGCGGGCCGCTACCCGCTCTACACCACTGCCAAAGCCAACCTGGCCGCACTGGCATCCGGGCTGGCACCCACCAGCTGCGCGATGGCCGACGACGTGCTCGCCGAGCCGGACCCCAATGTGGGCCTGCTGCAACCGGTTCCGGGTCAGCACTACGGTCCGGCAGGCCCGCTCGGCGGTGTCGACCCGGTGGGTTTTGACCCCAACGCCGTCGACGACGACCTGTCCTCGCTTGCCGTCATCGCCAAACCCGGCGTCGTCAATTCCGATGCGTCGCCGAACAAGCCCAGCGCCTCCGAGAGCGACTCCGCCGGCACCGCCGGCGGACGACTCCCCCCGGACGCGCCGGCCGGGGTCAACGGGTCCCGGGTGGCGCTGCCCTACCAGCTGGACCCGGCGGTCACCCCGGTGCTGGGCAGCTACAAGGAACAGATCGCCGCACACGCCACCTCGGTGTGGTACGGGCTGCCGGCCCCGGCCCCCGACCGCGCACCGATCGTAGTGGTGGCGGCCGCCGGCGCGATCTGGTCGCACGAAGAGGACGGCAAACTCAGCTACGGGCAACCACTGAAACTCCAGTGGGGCAGCACCGGGCCGGACGGCGAAATCCAGGCGCTCGGCCAGGTGGAGCCGATCGACATCGGCCCGCAGAACGCCTGGCGCAACCTGCGCTTCCCGCTGGCGTGGGCGCCGCCGGGTACCGACGTCGTCCGCGTCGTCGCGGCCGACCCGAACCTCTCCACCGAGCAGTGGCTCGCGTTCACCCCGCCGCGGGTGCCGGTGACAAAGACCATTCAACAGCTGATGGGCTCGCAGACCCCGGTGCTGCTCGACATCGCCACCGCGGCGAACTTCCCGTGCCAGCGGCCGTTCACCGAACATCTCGGTGTGGCCGAGCTGCCGGAGTACCGCATCCTGCCGGATCACAAACAAACCGCGTCGTCGTCGAACCTGTGGGAGGCCAGCGAGGACGGCGGGCCGTTCCTGGTCACCCAGGCGATGTTGTGGACCTCGACGATCCCGACCTATCTGCGCGGCGACTGGTACCGCGACTGGGGCTCGGTGGAGGCCTACCACCGGCTGGTTCCCGCCGGGGAAGCACCCGACGCCGTCGTCGAGCAGGGCGCCGTGACCGCCATGGGCTGGAGCCGGCCCGGACCGATCCGGGCCCTCCCATGACCTCCGCAGTGAGCCGACGGGTGGCCGCCATCGCCGGCCTGGCCGGCTTCGTGCTGTCGGTAGCCACTCCGCTGCTGCCGGTGGTGCAGACCACCGCGACGTTGAACTGGCCGCAGCACGGGCAACTGACCAACGTGACAGCGCCGCTGATCTCGCTGACCCCGGTGCGGATGACGGTCACCGCGCCGTGCGGGGCGGTGCGCTCGTTGCCGCCGGACGGCGGGCTGCTGCTGGGCACCGCGCCGGCGAAGGGCAAGGACGCCGCGCTGCAGGGGTTGTTCGTCACCGTCACCGGGCAGCGGGTGGACGTCACCGACCGCAACGTGGTGCTGGCCAGCGTGCCGCGCGCACAAGTGGAGTCGCCGCAGTGCTCACACATCGAGATCACCTCGTCGCACGCCGGCACCTTCGCCACGTTCGTCGGGCTGACCGAACGGTCCGGCTGGGCCGATCCCAACTTGCGCCCGCAGATCGTCGGGGTGTTCACCGACCTGACGGGCCCGGCCCCGGCGGGGTTGGAACTGGCCGCCGACATCGACACCCGGTTCTCCACCAGGCCGACCGCGCTGAAACTGGCCGCGATCATCGGTGCGATCGTCGCCACCGTCGTCGCACTGGTCGCGCTGTGGCGGCTGGACCGGACCGACGGGCGGAGTTCACGCGCCCTGCGCCTCCTTAGGCCGTTGCGGCCGGGCGGCCTGCGCAGCCTGATCCCCGCCCGGTGGCGATTCTTCACCGTCGCCGACGCCACGGTGATCTTCGCCTTTCTGGCCTGGCACGTGATCGGCGCCAACTCCTCCGACGACGGCTACGTGCTGGGCATGGCCCGTGTCGCCGGGCACGCCGGCTACATGAGCAACTACTTCCGCTGGTTCGGCAGCCCCGAGGACCCGTTCGGCTGGTACTACAACCTGCTGGCGTTGATGACGCGGGTCAGCGACGCCAGCATCTGGATCCGGCTCCCCGACCTGATCGCCGGGCTGGTGTGTTGGCTGCTGCTCTCCCGTGAGGTGCTGCCCCGGTTCGGCCCGGCGGTGTCGTCGAGCCGCGCCGCGCTGTGGGCGGCGGCGACGGTGCTGCTGGCGGCGTGGATGCCGTTCAACAACGGGCTGCGGCCGGAGCCGATCATCGCGGCCGGGTCGCTGATCACCTACGTGCTGATCGAGCGGGCGATGATCGCCGGGCGGATGACCCCGGCCGCGCTGGCGGTGGTCTGCGCCGCGTTCACCCTCGGCATCCAGCCCACCGGATTGATCGCGGTGGCCGCGCTGGTAGCCGGCGGCCGCCCGATCCTGCGGATTCTGGTGCGCCGGCACCGCCAAGTCGGCACCTGGCCGCTGGTGGCTCCGCTGCTGGCGGCCGGCTTCGTGATCCTGACCGTGGTCTTCGCCGACCAGACCCTGCGCGCTGTCGTCGAAGCCACCCGGATTCGCAGTGCGATCGGACCCAGCCAGGCTTGGTACACCGAGAACCTGCGCTACTACTACCTGATCCTGCCCACCGTCGACGGCTCGCTGTCGCGGCGGTTCGGCTTTTTGATCACCGCACTGTGTTTGTTCACCGCGATGTTCATCATGTTGCGACGCAAGAGGATTCCCGGGGTGGCCCGCGGCCCGGCGTGGCGGTTGATGGGCGTGATCTTCGGCACCATGTTCTTCTTGATGTTCACCCCCACCAAATGGGTGCACCACTTCGGTCTGTTCGCCGCGGTCGCCGCAGCAATGGCTGCGTTGGCGACCGTTTTGGTGTCGCATGACGTGCTGCGCTGGTCGCGCAACCGGATGGCGTTTCTGACCGCCCTGCTGTTTGTGCTGGCGCTGTGCTGGTCGACCACCAACGGCTGGTGGTACGTCTCCAGCTACGGCGTGCCGTTCAACTCCACCAAACCGCGCGTCGGGCCGATCACGGTTAGCACCATGTTTTTCATCCTGTTCGCGATCGCCGCGGTCTACACCGCGTGGCTGCACTTCGCCCCGCGTGCGGCCGGCGAGGGCCGGGTGGCCCGGGCGTTGACCGCCGCACCCGTCCCGGTCGCGGCCGGGTTCATGGTGGCGGTGTTCGTCGCGTCGATGGTGG
>NZ_JBYCLE010000263.1:0-7156 GCF_057473765.1 Mycobacterium sp. TH-M106
TGTAGAGCAGCAGCGTGTTGATGATCGCATTGCCGTAGGCGTCGCCCTGTGAATACCCGCGCTCGTGCAGGGTGTGCATCTCGTCGAAGAAAACCGCGCCGCCGAGCGCGCTTTCGAGCAACTCCTCGGTGTTCTTCTCCGCGTCGGCCATGTAGCGCCCCAGCAGTTTGGACCGGTTGGTCTCCACCACCAGGGGCTTGCGCAGCACCGTCAACCCGCACAGCTGTTTGGTGAAAGCGCGGGCCACCGACGTCTTCCCAGTGCCGGGCGGGCCCAGCAACAGGGTATGCCGCGAGCTAACCGGAACCGGCAGCCCCATTTTGGCGCGCGCCAAATTCACCTTCGTGGTCGATTTGATGAGCTTGATCTCTCGTTTGGCGTGCTCCATGCCGAGCATCGCGCCCAGTTCGGCGTCGCCTTCGGCCAGGTACTTCGCAGCCGCCTCGGCGTGTCGGGCGGCTTCGGTCTGTTCGCGGGTCGGTGCGCTGTCCGGATCCCACGGATCTGTGCGCGCCTCAATGGTTTCCGGATCGGTCAGCACCAGCCGGTAGTCGGGATTGTCCAGTGCTTGGCGGGCCGGGGCGAACTTCGCATCGCGTGAATACACCCGGCGCAGCAGCTCGACGGCTTCCTCTTCGCGGCCGAGGTGACGCAGGCACATGCCCTGGGTGTACAGCGCGATGTTTGCCGCGCCCGGCACCCGGTCGCCTTCGATGGCCTCCTGGGCGCGGTGGCACGCCTCCTCGAACACACCCAGGGAGGCCAGCGCGGTGGTGGCCATCGCCGCGGCCGCGGCCTTGAGCTCGGCCTGGCGCCACGGTGTCGCCGCCGGGAATTGCTTCAGCACGTCCGGCCAGCGACGGGTCCGGAAATACAGCAGGCCCCGCACATAGCCGACCAACTCGGCCTCGAAGGGGTTTCGGGGTTCGATGGTGTCCAGCAGCTGCGCGGCCTCCTGATACCGCTTCGCTTCGGCCAGGGTGGCGGCGTAGGCGGCGGCCAGTGATTCCACGCTGGTGATCGCCAGGCGCAAGAACAACCCATCGGAGGCCTCTGGGCGAAATTCGGCATCGGTGATCGCCAAACGTCGTGTCTCCCACCCGAATGTGCGCACTGCCGCCCAAGCGCCCGCCAACACGTCGATGCTCCGGTCACCGGCGAGCACTCGGCCCAGCCAGGCATCGCACATGCCCGGATCGATCGCCGTCGCCGAGGTGAACATCTGCAGCGCGGCCTGCGGGTTGTGGCTGGGTTGTAACCCGTTGACCGAGATTCCCGAGGCCAGCATGCCGGCGACCACCGCATCGCGGGCATGGGTTACGGCGGTCTGCGAACTGGTCACGGGGCCGCCCCGACCGAGACCGGCGGGTGTTGCGCCGCCGATTCCACCGCCACGACAAGCTGTTCGCCGGCTTGCAACTCCCGGGCCGGCACCACCGGTGTCAGCCGACGCGCCGGCACCGGCAGGCTGGTGTGAACGGCGGTCAGCTGACGACCGGTAAGCCGGTTGAGTCCAGCTCGCACATCCTTGGGCAGCCGACCGTCACCGTGGTATCGCACCAGCACTGATACCTCCGTCCGGCGGTGTGAGCCAGTGAGCCGGACCGTCACGACGGTGGCGTTGATCTCCGGGGCCTCCGGTAGCCACAGCCTATCCAGGTTCTCCGAGGTGATGTCCTGCGGCGACATCCAGAAGCTGGTCACATACCCGCTGGACTGGCTTTGCTTCAGGCGTCGCCGCCGTGATCGGACCCCCGCTGGTTGCAGACCGGCCAACACGGCGGCGTCGACGCCGTCGAACTCCGCTGCCGTCAACGCGTGGGCGGTGATCTGCCTCCCGTCGAGGACGTTCACCAACCGTTCGGTGGCGGCCCCCAGCGTGGCGGCCACCGAATCCCGAGCCGCCACAGCCGCGACGTTGCGCTGTGGGTCCATCCGCAGCACCAGCCAGGTGTTGCGATGGCCTGGCCCGGACGTCGCGGACGCGTGCTCATCCGAGCCTTCCGGATCGGTCGCCGCGCTGTCCTGAGCGTGGTCCTGGGCATCCCCGAGGGTACGCACCGACACGATGTCGATGCCGTCGAGGCGCACATCGAACTGGCGCAAGCGGTCGGCAACCAGGTCCACCGGCAACGCGACCGTCGCCGCGGTTCCGCGGTGATGGCGGCCGGACGGCACCGCCGACGGCGCGCTCACCGCGATCACCGCGACCAATCGACCCTGATATTCACGGATGCCGACCGGCGCGCGGCCGTAGCGCCGATGGTCGTCCACCCCGGACGTACACCCCGCGGTCAACATCGTCTCCGGGTCGGCGAACCGATCGAGCACCCGCGCGCCCAGCGCCGAGACGAGCGGGACTCTCCCATAGGTGATCAGCGAAGTGATCGTCGTCAGCACCGCGACCCCGACGCCCGACCACCACACGTAGCTGGCGGCGCGCGGGTCACCAGGCCAATTGCTGGCCAGCGCCAACACTGCGACGTCGATGAGGAACACCGCGGTGACCCACAACCACGACAGGTTCAGGCCGACGGTGCGCTGCGCCTTCATCGTCGCCTCGCCGCTCGCCGCATCGCCGCCGCGCCGACTATCACGCCGCCCGTAACTAGGGCAACCAGCAGTCCCACGCTGGCCGCCCAGACCGGCGTCATGTCACGCTCCGGCGGCATCGGCGGAACCGAAAGCGGCCTGGATAGCCGTTCCGGTGCGACAACCGGGCCGTCGGGGACATCCCACGTCAGTGCCGCCACCGGGTCGACGACGCCGTAACCGATTTGGTTGTCCACTCCGCGAGCCGGCGGGCGAGCGGTGCGAGTCAACCGGTTGACGATCTGATGTGCCGATAACTGCGGATACTTCGCGCGAACCAGTGCGGCCACCCCGGAGACGATGGCGGCCGAGAAGCCGGTACCGGACGGGGCCAATAACGTATTGTCCGGTCCGTCAACCGCATTCATCAGCCCGTCGTCTCGGGCCGAGAGGCCTTCGATGTCGGTTCCGGGCGCGGCGATCGACACCCACGGCCCGGCCACGCTTGTTTTGGTCAGCGCCGCGCCGGCGGAGTCCACCGCCCCCACTGCCAGCACGTAGTCGTCGAACCAGTCCGGAGTCACCACGGTGTTCACGTCATTCCAATCGCGGGGATCGTTGGGCTGCAACGGGTCGTAGATCGGGTTCTGTTTGCAGTCGCGTTGACCGGTATCGCCGGCGGCGGCAACGATGACCGCGTCCTTGTCGACCGCAGCGTAGTGGACCGCCGCACCCAGGTCCGGCTGGTCGATGATGGTGCGCGCGCTCATGCACACGACCTGGGAGATGTTGATCACCGACGCTCCCAGGTTGGCGGCGTGGACGATCGCCCGCGCCATCGTCCGGATGTCGTCCATCTTCTCGCGAGCCTGCGGGTCCTGCCGGTCGGCGAACGGCTCCTTCGGGCCGAATGCCTTGCTGGACTGGCGGATCGAGATCAGTTCCACATCGGGTGCCACACCGCTGAACGCATCCGGCACCGACCCCGGAGGCGGCGGTGCACTCGGTGCAGCAGGACCCAGCGGCGAACCGATCGGCACCACCCGCGCGCCACCCGAATAGCCGGTCGCTTTCGCAGCTTTCGCCGAGGGCGCCGCGCCGTCCCTCTCGGTGACGTCGGCTGACGGCGCCGCCGCTTGGGGCGCGGGTCCTGGCAGCGGGCCTCTGGGTGCCTCAGGAGTCGGCTCCGGCGGTGCCCAGGGGGGCGCCCCGGGGGGTGCACCGTTGTCCTCCTCGGGGGGCGCTGGCGGCAGAGGCGGTGGCTGCACGATGATCGTCGTCTGGGGCACCGGCGGCGTCGGTGTCGGCTCTGTGGTGGGAACCGATGGCGGTCGGCGGGTCTGGCGCGGCGGGGGCAGTGGAGCGACGGCGCTGTCCGGGGCGGCGGCGATCAGCGACGCCACCAGCGTGCCGTGGGCATCGCAATCGGATAGGCCGTCACTGCCGGCCATCACGTAGTCACCGCCGCCGACCAGGTTCGGCAGCCGGGGGTGTGGGGTCACGCCGGTGTCGATGACAGCGACCTTCACACCGCCACCCCGGCTGAATCGCCAGGCCTCCGGCAGGTTGAGCATGTCCAAGAATTTCGGTTGCACCCGAAAGTCGGTTCCTGGGAACACCCCGACCTCGGTGCAGTACGCGGTCTGCCGCATCGACTGTTCCGGGCCGGGCGCGCCGTCCGGCGGCACGGCGGCCGGATCGATCGAGGGACGGTCGATCGCGGCGGCAGGGGCCGGCACCAACAGGCCCGCCAGCGAGCCGCTGGCCACGATGATCGCCACGGCCGCCGCTGCGCTGCTACGCCTGTACCCGCGGCTCAGCCGACCGCTAGCGGTACCGGATCGCTTCATAGGTGTTCATCAACCACAGTGTCAGCGGGAACAACGGCATCAGGCACAGGTACTCGATCCACTCCACGAATTTGCGGAACAGCGGGCTGTAGACGGTGTTGGGTACCACCGCCGCCGCGATCAGCCCGGCAGTCGGCACCAGCACCAGCACCGCCACGCCGGCCGTCAGCGCCGCCGGCGACCACAACTGCACCACGTAGCGCACTACCACGGCGGCGACGATGAACAAGCCGGTCACCGTGACGGTAACCGCCTGCCAGCGGTCCATGAAGGACCGGCCCCGCAACACCAGAAACCCGGCCGTGAAACCGGCCAGCAGCAGTGCCAGCCACCATCTATCTGCATCGGGATCGCACAACCCGGTGACGCACCCCACCACCAGCACACCCAATCCGGCAAGCAGACCCGACAGGAACGATCTGGCCCGTTCGGCTCGCAGCACCACCCCGCGCACCGACTCGGGTCCCTCCAGCACAGGCGGGCCGTCCTCGTCCAGCACCACTGTGGTCGGCAGGTCGGGACGGGCCTCGAACACCCAGTGACTTGTCGCGGATGGGAACACCGGCAGTCTGATTCCGGCCAGCCACCGGGACAGCGAAGGGGCGCCGTGATAGCCCAGCACGCAGGCCAGCAGCGTACACCCAAGCAGCGTGACCGCACTGGTCAGCACCAGCATCCGCAGTAAGCCCATAACGGTGACTGCGCTGCTGATGGTGGTGATGGCGGTGTAGGTCGCCAACTGCCGGCCGGTGAGCCGGATGATCAGCGGCGCGGTGATGCCGGCCACGCCGAAGCCTAGGGCGGCCTGCGGTGCGCCTAGCGGGCCGGGCACCGCCGCCGCTGCCGCGACCACCAGGGGCGCCAGTCCGCTGAACACCAGGATGTCACCGACCTGCCGACCGGCGCTGGTGCGCGACTGCGCCAGTATCAGCGCGGCCGCGGTCAGCACCAAGACCGCGAGCCCCGCGGCATAGCCGGCCGTCAGCCAGGTGTCGTGGCGGTAACGCCAGGCGCCGAGCAGTCCGGCGGCCAGCAGCACCCCCGCCGACAGTGTCGCGACACCGACCTGCATCGCTGTGGCCGCGTCGATCCTGGCGAACCGCTTAGCCAGGTTCACCGAGACCGCGGTCGAAATGTGTTCGATGACTGGAGATCTGCGTTCGCGGTCTTCGACGAACCGCAGCCACAACCGGTCCCCGTCGTAGACGTCTTGTTCGGTCAACGACTGCGTCGGGCGCAGCGGCGTACCGTCGACTAGGCACAACACCCAACGGCCGCGCCCGTCGGCTTTCAGTTCGGGTTCCTCCAGTTCCCGCAGTCGGCTGTTGACCACCTTCAGCAGCGGATCGATCATCACCGACACCGGTGCTTCCGCGTCCAGCAGCATGCCGATCTGTACGGTGCCACCGGCCATGATGCCCACCGTCGTCGCCCGGGGACCTGACGATACTGCGACCTCGGTGCCGGGCTGTGCCGCTTCGACTACCGATGTCATCGCACCGTCACCCCGACCGTGAATGTTTCACCCATATCTACCGCCTCGTGATTTGTGGCCTGTGACGTTTTCCAATTCTAAGGGCACTTAGCGATATCTGCACCACGCCAAGGTGTGCCGCGTAAATGATTGATACGTCATATTTTTCGGACTGATCGGCTAGACCCTGCGATGCGTTTTCCACGCGCCGTAAGGCAGGGTGTCCAGAACGGTCTTGACGCCCACCTGCACCAGCTGCGGCGTGGCCGGGCAGATCGCCATCCACGCCTCGCCGGATCCGGCGGTGCGCGCCTGCTGGTACATGGCGAGGCGCCCGCCTGACCCGTCTTTCAAAGACAGCACCGAAGCGCTTGGCCCCTTGGCGTCGTCACGGTACTGGCGGGCATATACCGCCGCTTCGGCGGCGGGGTCCGACAGCGCCTGCCCCAGCGCGGCAACGGTGGCCGCGCTGATGCCCATTCGGCGCAGGTCACCACCGGAGAACACATTGAAGCCGGACTCCTGCCAGGTTTGGGTGACTTCCAGCATCTCCTCCATCGGCACGTTCACCGCGGTGATCGCAGCCGGATCGGCGTGGTGGATGGACTCCAGGGCGTCGATCACCAGCGCGGCGACCGAGGAGGCATCGGTAACCGACACGTCGTCGACGGTGATGTCGCTGCCGACCCGCACCGCCGACACCCAGTGCTCACCCCGGCGGGCCAGCAGAACTCGGAACTCGTTGTCGGGGATGTCGCGTGAACCGGGCGGCTGATCCTCGTCGTCGATGACGCCGTACAACAATTTGCCCAGTGACAGCAGCGCAACCACCTCCATGTCGGGGGCGGCCAGGACTCGCATACGGTTCGCGACCTGTTCGTTGACCGTGTCGCCGTCGACGATGCCATGTTCACGCATCACCGCCATGCCCGGGTGATTTTCCAACCACTCGTTCGAATCAGTGGAGACGTACGGCCGGCACCTCAGCTCGGGGGCGACATGGCGAATGTCCAGCAGCGCCTGCAGCATCCAGAAGCCCTCGACGTTGACGGTGATGTCGGTGCGGGTGGTCGGATCCATCGCTGCCCTCCTCTATCGCTGTCGGTCTAGTCGGCTGTTGGAGCCCCACCGGAACTGAGCTATTACAGCACGCAGCGGCACACCGGGTGGGTCGGTGTGCCGCCGCGCTGTGGGTGGTCTGCTAGGCCCAGCTGGAGCCGACGGCGGAGTCGGTGGAGGCCATGTTGTTGCCCGCCGATTGCACCTTCTGCCCGTGGGCATTGGCCTGCTCGTAGATCAC
>NZ_JBYCLE010000264.1:0-6269 GCF_057473765.1 Mycobacterium sp. TH-M106
TCGAGCGGGATCTAGACCGCCAGCGTGTCTCTGCGGCTGAGCGATTGGCACGGGCTGAAGATCGCCGGATCGTCCACGCCGCGTTCAACGAGGGCAAGATCGGTGGCAACAAGGTCGAATTCTGGTGCGACGCACTGCAACGTGACCGGGAAGGCAACCGCGCGGTCCTCGCGGCGTTGGCGCCCGGTTTGCCGCCTGACAGGAAGTTGCCCGTCGATCCCGAAGCCGAACAGGCCCACCGAAGCGTCCTGCGCCGCCTCGGTGTCCAGGAGCCGGCTCGCCAGGTGCAGGCCGCCAGCGATGAAACTCCGTATCAGCGCGGCGTGCGGGAACACGATCAGCGTGTACGAGACCAAAAGCGCGTCACGTATGACGATCTCGGATTACCCATCGCACCTGTTCCCGCGCCGGTCGTCGTCTCCCGCGGGAAACCAAAGCAGCTGTGGACTGATCAAGAGAAGGCCGACGCGCTGCAACGCCAACTGGGGCAACGCTTCTGGCCCGGTACGAAGCCGCCACCCAAGGGTGATCAGGTGTACATCCCGAGCCCCAACGATCCGTACCAGTACGACGAGGCCACCGGCGAGTGGCGATCCAAGCAAAACTACCAAGCGAGAGGGTGACACTCATGCAACTTCCCGCGCTGAACCTACCGATGGGCCAGCAAGGAGCCTGGAAGCCGGCATACAAAGTCATTGCGCCGCTAGTGGTTCCGAAAGACCAGCAAGGCCGCTTGGTTCATGCTTATCGAGGCTCACTGCTGGGCTGGCTGTCCGATGAGCAAGCCGCACACTTCTTGCGCCACAACCTCGTTGAGCGCATCGCCGAGCCGGACGCGCCCGAGCTGCCACCTAGTTCCGTTGTAGGGGAATGCGTCTCGGCGTTCGCCCAGCTGGGCGTGCCGCTGAACGCTGGCAGGCCGACAGCCTCGAAAGCCCTACGCGACAACGGCCGCAAGTTCTCGAACGAGGCCATTGCCGAGGCCGTTCGCATACGGCAGGCCCAAGCACCCATCGATGAAGATCGCGACTTCGAGGTCGTCTGAGAACTTCCCTGTCCCGACGTGCCTTCTTGGTTCCGAACGTGCGGGACAGGGAACGGTGCCCGGCCGGTCGCCGCTGCTCGGGTAGGCAGCGCACCGACCGGGCACCAACCAACGACAGGAGGTTCACGGATGGACGCACAGCAAGCGCAGCAGCGGACCCTAGGCGATGAGCACACAGCGTTGCTTGGCCCGGGGATTTAAAGTGTCTCGGTATGGCGAAACCGGCCTTGATCGGAATAGATAGGTTGTCGCGGCAAGAGCAGGCCGCTTGCCTAATCGCTGTTCGGACGCTCGATGCGAGCCGTGCGGAAGCATGGGACGTCGACGGCCGTCAAAACGCCGTGGACGTGATGTTGACACTCGCGGACGGTCGTACGGCAGCCTTCGAGGTGACGAACTTAGCGGCGGACGGCGCACTTGAAACTGCCAGTTTGCTGGCCCGAGACAACCACAAATGGCCAGTGCCTGGGATGTGGTTTTGGAGTATCGACGTCGGTTCGCCGCAAGATCTTCGCCGACTACGGCAGTGCTATCAAAAGATCATCTTGATCTGCGAAGCCGACGGTATCGCATACCCCCAGCAGCACCCGAGTGTATGGACGCCCGCCGTAGACCCAGACCTCCAATGGCTTGTAGAGCATTCGTCATGCACGATGGTGGGTCACCCAGAACAGCTTGCGAGCACCATGCAGAATCCGGGCGCAATGGTCGTGCCGGTCGTGGGCAGCGGCTTTATTGATGAGTCGTTATCGGGCTTTGCAAATGAACTGCGCACGGCATTCAACGCTCCACACATTCCGCCGCATTTTGCGAAGCTCGCGAGCGCCGTCGCCGACGAACGGCACTTGTTCATCCCGCTTCACGCGAGTGCCCTCCCGTTCAGGATTTCATCGGTGCTCATGTTCGAGGATGCTCTGCCCGCTGAGCCACCGCCGGTTCCGGCGCACATCACGTATCTTTGGCTGGCGCCAGAGTACTCGCGCCGAGTGCTCCTTTGGAGCCGACTGCACGGCTGGCGCAACCACTTCCCCTACGCCACTGGACCGTGACCCCCCTCCCCCCCAAAAAAATCAGGGGGGAGGGGGGTGTGGCGACCGCTTGCTCCGTCACGAATTTTTTTACACAGGACCCAAAAAATCGGGGAACCTGCCCATGCCACGCAGAAAAACCGCTGGTCAGCGTGGGAATTCCCCGGAGGATTTCCCGATGTTCGTGCTGCGTGGCTGCGGGTTTTTCGGGACGGCTTCAAGCGCGAGGACGCGCCGACGGTGACACTGTGCCCGCGCTGTCCGGGACAGTTGTCGGTCGCGTCCACTGCCAGCCGGCGCCACACCCGCTCCGCCCAGACAGCCAAGCCGCAGCCGGAATACGGGGGGTTGCGTCCAGGCCGATGTCAGCGTCGCCCTCCCGCAGGTTTGCGCAGGCGCAAGCGTGCCCCGCGGCCGGCCACCGACGAGGTGCGGGAGCAACCTGCTGGCCGGCGCCCGCGCCGCGGGAACGGCTCATGGGGCGCCGCGTGGGGGGCGCAGGGGCTGCGGGCGCGCCGAGGGGAGCCATCGAGCTATTCGACCGGCGCTGTCGCGGACGGTGGAACAGCAAACCGGGACTCTTACACGACGCGAAGCCGACTGCTGTCAGGGCGGAACGGATTGTCACTGGGGTCTGCATAGCCGGCGATCGTTGCAGCTTGGTCGTCGGTGAAGCCCCGCGTGCGCAACGCCTTGCCGATGTGAATCGGTAGCGCAGGTTTCTCAGCCACGATGAACTCGATGTCGGGTTCGTTGGCCTTCCAACCGCGCGCGTTCATCATCTTGTAGAACTTGGTGCGGGATTCAGGGGTTACGAGGCCCATTCGATACGCGCGCTCCAATAACGCCTGCATCGAAACACCCCACTCCCGCTTGAGATCACGCAACTTGCCCAGGTCAAGTCGACGCAGTTCGTAGCGGATTTCGTCGGCAGGCATGAGGAGTTCAGCGGCGAACCGGTTGGCCTCGTCTTCCATCTGCTCGGTTGGACCGTTGGAGTGCAGAACGAGGTGGCCAAGCTCGTGGGCTTTGGTCAGCCGTTTGCGGTCTGGTGCGGCGTTGGCGTTGATCAGGATGACTGGGTGATCGTCGACCCATTGGGACAATCCGTCGATGCGCTGGGTGGCGAAGTCCTCCTCGAATACGAGGCAGCCCGCGGCTTCCATCCACCTTGTCAGGTTGACCACGGGCCCCATAGGCATGCGCCATTGGGCGCGCACCAGCTTGGCGGCGTCCTCAGGTGTGGTGAACTCGGGATCGAATGCCGGAACGTGCTGCTCGCTGGTGATCGAGATTTCCTCGAAGAGGAACGATGCATGCACTCGCAGCAGGTTCAGGCGGGCCTCCATTTGCCGCCAGGCCGACGCTTTGGTGGTCTTCTGGCGCCGCATGTGTGCATCCACTGCGAGGGCACCCCGAAATCGGTTGCCGTGCGTGAGTAATTCCTCGGTCACGCGCAGGATGGTGGCCAATTTGGCCAGCGTGTCCTTATCCGGGTCGCGGTCGCCCGATTCGTACCTGTTGATCGTCGGTTGGGTCGTCCCCACCATCTCGGCCAGTTCGGTCTGGGTGAGTCCCCGCGCCTTTCGGGCGATCGCGAGTACGTCTCCCAGTCCGTTCATTGGTCCCCTGATGCTCCTGGCTCGGTTTCGTCGCCCAGCTCTCCCAAGTCGATAGACGGCAGCGTCGGTTCGATCGGGGTCCAGGTCACGTTCACACCCTCGGCCGGCTCGTCCAACTCGACGGCCCAGATGACGTTATCCTTCCCGTCGCGCAGCGACAGAAGCGGAGCCTCAATTTCGCGTTCTTCGGGGTCCCACCGATAGCCGACCGCGATGCGGACCTCTTCCAGCCCAGGTAATGCGTATTGGCTGCCCTGCTGCCAGAATTCGATGGCGGTTCGCGTGGGGTAGGTGCTGATCTTGTCTCCGGAGAGATGGCGTTTGACACGCAGCCGAAGATGAGGTCCGACGGCGATTTCGCGGGTGGGCCCCCGCTCGATGATCATCGTGGCCGGATCACTTTCGATCGCGGCGATGAGACGCGCCCAGATCCGGTCATGGATCAGGTTGGACAGGCATCGGCTGTGCATGGTTGGAAACCAGCCGGGGCGCCACTCGCGCATATCGCGTACGTCGCCACGCGTGCCCCTGACAGAGTCCACCAGAGCGGTCAGGAACTTGTCGCCGAGCTCGGCGATGATCTCGTCGTCGGTCGGATATGGGTCTGAAAACATACCGGAAAATATACCAGCGGGTGCCGACAAGATCGGGAGTTCCGCAGCCCCGACGCGCCCAGAGGCTTCCGGCGAAGCCGCCCTCGGCCAGGACACGCACGACGATTTCTGTCCACTGGCGCAACCGCGACTCAGTTCGCGAACGCGGCGCGGCCACGCTGCCCAGGTTTCTGGTTGAACACCGCCGGTCCACACTCGACGCTGGTGCAGCGGTAGCGCGGGACGGCGACTCGTAGCACAGCGGGTAGCCGGCCACCGGCAGATCGGTCAACGGCCCGAGTCACGATGTCGCGGTAGCGTCCGTCATGTTCGCAGTCCGGGCAGCGCGGGATCGCGGGCCCACCAACGGCCGCGTCGGTGATCCCCACCTCGATGGTGCGCATGATCGTGTCGGCAACAGACGGAGGACAGGCAGTAGCCTCGGACAACGGGCAACCTCGGTGGTGTTGGTCGAGCTCGGTGTAGGGAACGCGCATCGTCACCCCGAGGCCCCGGCCTCTGGCATTCCCATTCCTTCCCAACTGGATCCGGATTCGCGACGACGGGCTTACGCGCTATTTTGAGTACGCATTCAACGGCGGCGACTGGATAACGCTATATAGCTGCAGCCGTACTGATTTCATCACCCCGGTAGCCTGGTCGGGTGGTTATCAAACGGCCGCACTTCGTGCCAAGGACCTATCTCCGGGCCTGGGCCGATTCCAACAGCAAACTACTCGCATACCGCCGTCGCGGCGACAATGCGCGCCCTGCCGGCGTCGGGGACGTCGCTGTCGTATGCGGCATCTATGGTGCCGGTGAGCTGGGCGACGCCTGCGAGAAGATGTACCGGGGCGTAGAGGACGAATGGCCGAATCTGCGCCGCGATTTGATCGCGAAGGGTGATCTACAGGACGACCAACGCAGGCTGTTTGCGATGTTCGCCGCGCTGCAGCTCGTGAGGACCGAGAAACACGTCGAGCGAATGAACTTCACTACGAAAATCGCCGCAACGACGGCCGAGCGCCCGGTGCCCAAGGACGCTGTCCGGGATTTCCTTCGCGATCTCGACGGTGGGGCCGAGCCCGACGACTCCGAAGTAGAAGCCGCGTGGAGCTTTGTTTGCGGGGAGCTTGCCATGTACGGCACGTCGACGGGCGCCGTGAAGCGCAGCGCTTCGGTGGATGCTGCGGTCACGCGCATAGCGCCCAGCTTGGAAACGATGACTTGGACAGTCCACAAGTTCCGAGGGGCCCCGCTGATTAGCAGCGATTCCCCGGTTCACTCGTGGCGCCGACGCGCCCAAGATGTCGAACCCAGGGGGATCGGCATAGAGACCGCGGATGAGGTCAGGTTTCCACTGTCTCCTAGCGCCCTTCTCATCATGCATCGAGGGCCTCGGAAGGGCTCCACGCCCCAGTGGAGCTCACGCAAACCCGTCGCGATCAATACCGAGATCGCCCGGCAATGCCATCAATTCATCATCGGAACTCGGCAATCCATGGTCGCGATCGACCAGCTCGCCCTTTCGGACTGGCCCCCTCGACTCCGGTTCCGCATGTTGGGCAACGACATGTTCCACATGTACGTCGGCGACAGTATTGGAACCGTCCACGAGGCCATCCGCTCAGGTGTTCAGAATCGAACACCTGCCAAACCCGACGAGGACGCGCTTGCCGACGAGTTGATCATCGCCGAGCAGCAGTTGCCGCCGCTGCCCGAGAACGAGTGGATGCGCTCAGTCGGTGGACAAGTTGTCGGCCCCCGGGAGCACACTGCAGACACGGCCAGGAAGGACACACCATGATCCGCACGTTCATCGCCACCGCAGTCATCGGCTGCGCGCTGCCCGCCGCTATGGTCGCGGTCAGCCCGCCCGCCCACGCGGGTCCGATCCAGTGGTGCGATCCGGCCTCACCGCTGTTTGACCCGACGGTCTGCGCCGACGAGTCACCCGGCGGCGGCTATAGCTGTGACCCGT
>NZ_JBYCLE010000265.1:0-26978 GCF_057473765.1 Mycobacterium sp. TH-M106
GCAGTTTGATCAGCAACGCCATGCCGATAATCGACACCAGCCAGATGCCGACCACGAACAGGGTCAGCCGGTCCAGGTTCTTCTCCACCACGGTCGATCCGGACAGGCTGGACTGCACGCCACCGCCGAACAGCGTGGACAGGCCGCCACCCTTGGCGCGGTGCAGCAACACCAGCAGCACCACCAGCACACTGGTGATCACTAGGAGGATCTGCAGCGTCAGCACCATGGTCGAGAGCCTACCGGTCGGGGCGCCGCCTCAAGGCAGAGGCCCTCCGGCGGCGATCGCCGCCAGGGTGGCGAACTGCTCGCCGTCCAGCGACGCCCCGCCGACCAGGGCGCCGTCGACGTCGTCCTGCGCGATGATCTCACCGATGTTCTTGGCGTTGACCGAGCCGCCGTAGAGCACCCGGATGGTGTCGGCGGCCTTCGCCGAGGTGAGCGTGGCCAGTTCCGCTCTGACCGCCGCACACACCTCCTCGGCGTCGCCGGCACCGGCGACCCGGCCGGTGCCGATCGCCCAGACCGGTTCGTAGGCGACGACGACGGTGCCGATCTGGTCGGCGTTCAGCCCGGCCAGCGAACCGCGCAGCTGGCTCACGCAGTGTTCGATGTGCTGGCCGGCCTCTCGGACTTCCAGATGCTCGCCGATGCAGACGATCGGGGTGAGCCCGTGTTTCAGCGCGGCCGCCGCCTTGTTGGCCACCAGCGCGTCGTCCTCACTGTGATAGCTGCGCCGCTCGGAGTGCCCGACGACGACGTAGCGGCAGCCCAGCTTGGCCAGAAACGCCCCGCTGACCTCACCGGTGTAGGCGCCTGCGTCGTGGGCAGACAAATCCTGAGCACCGAACATCAGCCGTAACTTGTCGCCGTCGACCAGGGTCTGCACGCTGCGGAGGTCGGTGAAGGGCGGCAACACCGTGACGTCGACCTTGTCGTAGTACTTGTCCGGCAGGGCGAACGCAATCTTTTGCACCAGCGCGATCGCCTCGAAGTGGTTGAGGTTCATCTTCCAGTTGCCGGCGATCAGCGGCTTGCGGCTCATAGTGATCCTTCGCTCGGATGTCCGGTACCGCCCAGCACCTCAAGTCCCGGCAGTGGTTTGCCCTCAAGGTATTCCAGTGAGGCGCCGCCCCCGGTGGAAATGTGTGAGAAGCCGTCCGCCGCCAGGCCCAGCGCACGAACCGCGGCTGCGGAGTCGCCTCCGCCGACCACGCTGAACGCGCCCTTGCCAGTCGCAGCCACGATGGCCTCGGCCACCCCCTTGGTTCCGGCGGCGAATGCCGGGAACTCGAAGACCCCCATCGGCCCGTTCCAGAAGATGGTCCTGGCGTTAGACAGCAGCGCGGTGAACCGTTTCACCGACTCCGGCCCGATGTCAAGGCCCATCTTGTCCTTCGGGATCTGGTCGGCTGCAACGATTTCCGAAGCTGATTCGGCGGCGAACTCCTCGGCGGCCACGATGTCCACCGGCAGGCGGATCACGTCGGCATAGTCCACCATCAGCTTCTGGCAGGTGTCTACCATCGCCAGCTCCAGTAGCGACTTGCCTACTGAAGCACGTTGTGCGGCAAGGAATGTGAAGCACATGCCACCGCCAATCACGATGCTGTCGGCCTTGGTGGCCAACGACTCGATGACACCCAGCTTGTCCGATACCTTCGACCCGCCCAGCACCACGGCGTAGGGCCGCTCGGTGGATTCGGTCAGCTGTTCCAGCACCTTGATCTCGGCCGCCACCAGCGTCCCGGCATAGTGCGGCAGCAGGGTGGCCACGTCGTAAACCGAGGCATGTTTGCGGTGCAGCACGCCGAAGCCGTCGGACACGAACGCGCCGTCTCGCCCGACCAGCCCGGCCAGTTGCCGAGCCAGCGACAGCCGCTGGCCGTCGTCTTCACTGGTCTCGCGGGGATCGAAGCGGATGTTTTCCAGCAGGAGCACATCGCCGTCGCTTAGGCCCGCGACACGGGTCTGCGCGTCGGGACCGACGACGTCGCCGGCCAGCGCCACCTGCTGCGCCAGCTGCTCACCAAGTGCGGCAGCGACCGGTGCCAGCGACAGTTTCGGATCGGGGCCGGCATTGGGGCGGCCCAGATGAGCCGTCACCACTACCTTGGCGCCGGCGCCGACCAGCGCCTTCAGCGTCGGCACCGACGCGCCGATGCGACCCGGGTCGGTAATGGCGCTCCCCTCACCAAGCGGAACGTTCAGGTCGGAACGCACCAGCACTGCGCGCCCTGAAACCCCTTCCGCCAGAAGGTCGTCGAGTGTCTTGATGACCACGACTACAGCGACTTGCCGACTAGCGCGACCAGGTCGATGAGGCGGTTGGAGTAGCCCCATTCGTTGTCGTACCAGGACACCACCTTGGCCTGGTTGTCGATGGCCTTGGTCAAGCCGGCGTCGAAGATCGAGCTGTGCGGGTCGGTGATGATGTCGGTGGAAACGATCGGCGCGTCGTAGTACTTCAGGATGCCCTTGAGCCGGCCCTCGGCGGCGGCCTGGTACGCGGCGTTGATCTCTTCGACTCCGGCCGACTTGGACAATTCGGCGGTCAGGTCGGTGATCGAGCCGTTGGCAACCGGCACTCGCAGCGCGTAGCCGTCGAGCTTGCCGTTGAGCTCGGGCAGCACCAGGCCGATAGCCTTAGCGGCGCCGGTGGAGGTCGGCACGATGTTAACCGCAGCGGCGCGGGCGCGGCGCAGGTCCTTGTGAGGGCCATCCTGCAGGTTCTGGTCGTGGGTGTAGGCGTGGACGGTGGTCATCATGCCCTTGACGATGCCGAACTCGTCGTTGAGCACCTTGGCCAGCGGCGCCAGGCAGTTCGTCGTGCATGAGGCCATGGAGATGATCCGTTGGCTGCCGTCGAGCGCCTCGTCGTTGACACCGAGCACGATGGTGACGTCCGCACCGGTAGCCGGGGCGGAGATGATCACCGTCTTGGCGCCGGCTTGCAGGTGGCCCTTAGCCTTGGCGGCGTCGGTGAACCGCCCGGTGGATTCGACGACGATATCCACACCCAGATTCCCCCACGGCAGCGCGGCGGGACCCTCCTTCACCTCCAGCGACGTGATTTTGGTGTTGCCGACGACGATGGTGTCGTCGCCTTCCAGGCTGACGTCATGGGGGAGCCGTCCCAGGATCGAGTCGAACTTGAGCAGGTGCGCCAGGGTGGCGTTGTCGGTCAGGTCATTGGCCGCCACGATCTCGATGTCGGTGTTGGCGCCCTGGACCTTGCGCGCGTCCAAGGCCCGGTAGAAGTTGCGTCCGATACGACCGAAGCCGTTGATACCTACCCGGACCGTCACTGGTCTCTCCTTGTTGTACGGTGTGCCGATGTGCTCCGCCGGCCAGCCTAATCGGGCAGCACGGCGGCCGTCGCAGGAACCGCGACAGCGACCGTCACGCCGAAAGCGGATCGGTCCATCTCAGGCCGGGGAATCGACTGAAATCGACGTCGCATGAACACAGCTCCGCACCATGTTCAATGGCCAACGCAGCAAGGTGCGCATCACTCGTCAGGTTGCCCGCTGTGCCGAGGAGTGCAAGCAACCCGCGGAGCACATGTGTGTGACGCTCGGTAGGGTGCACGACCGTCACACACGGCTGCTGCAGCCACCCATCGATAACATCGAGCGACTCGTCGATGGTTAGCGGGTGGGCAAACACCGCCGAACGTGTAGACAGCCGCAGGAATCCGATGAGGACATGCCAGACGAACGCGACAGTGTCCGCACCGGACAGCGTTTCGTCGAGCCAGTGGCGTGCCGGCTCATGGCGTGGTGACGACTCGTCCATTGCATACACCAGGATGTTCAAGTCGATCAGCTTCATTTGCGCAGTGCGAGCTTGTGCAAGGTCTCCGCGTCTTCGTCGGCGACGGCCAGCGCCAATGCCTTGTCGATGTCAAATCCCGCACGCAGTCCCATGTCTCGGCTCGGCGTGCGATAACGCAGCCGGGTTGGCTCGCTGCTTAAACCGCGTCGCACGGCGTCATTCAACACCGATTTGAACGATGTTCCCCGCTCACGTACAGCACGGCGCAACGCAGCTTCAACATCTGGATCGAGGGTCACGGTCGTTCGCACTTAGTCATCGTAACAGCACCTATTGTGCTGTCATGATGCATGTCGCTGCAGTGGCCGGCGAGGTGGACCGCATCGGCCGGGCCGTTGAGGCCGGCGCCGGCGACGACAGCGTTGGTCACTGGAACCCTGGGGTGTTATCGGCGCGCTATTCGGGTGCTTCGACGAAAAACTGCTCCCGCAGCACGCGTTTCAGGACTTTGCCGGTGGGAGTGCGCGGGATGGCGTCGACGAAGACGGCCCGCTTGGGCAGTTTGAAGCGGGCCAGTTTGCCATTGCAGTGCGCCAGCACATCGGCCTCGTCGAGGCTGGCGTCGGACGTCACCACCACCGCCAGCGGCGATTCCCCCCACTTGGCCGACGGGATGCCGATGACCGCGATGTCGGCGATACCGGGATGGGACAGCAACACGTCTTCGATCTCGGCCGGGTAGACGTTCTCGCCGCCGGAGATGATCATGTCCTTGACGCGGTCCTGGATGTAGACAAAGCCCTCGGCGTCGCGCACGGCGATGTCACCGGTGTGCAACCAGCCGCCGGTGATCGTCTCCGCAGTAGCTTCCGGCCGGTTCCAGTAGCCGGTCATGTTGTGCCGTCCGCGCACCAGGATCTCCCCCGGGACATCGGGGCCGACATCTTCGCCCTGCTCGTCGACGATGCGCACGTCGGTGTGGAAGAAAGCTTTTCCGGTCGAGCCGATGTGGGTCATCGCGTTCTCGGAGTTGATCACGCAGGCCGGGCCACACGTCTCGGTGAGCCCGTACACCTGATGGATCTCGAAGCCGAGATCGGTGTAGGCCTTGATCAACGACACCGGCACCGGCGACGCTCCGCTCATGATCCAGCGCAGCGCCAACGAGTCCCGCAGCTCGGGCCGGTACGTCGGCAGCATGAAGTTCAGCATCGCCGGGACAGCCAGCGTTATGGCGACCTGCTCGTCGGCGAACACTTCCCAGATGTGTCGCGGGTCGAAGGCGCGCATGAGGATGGTCGTCAGGCCACGGTAGATGCACGCAAGCAGCGGGGTGAGCGCGGCGACGTGAAACAGTGGCGGCGAAATCAGGTAGCGGTCGGCGAACCGTAAGTCGACACTGGCCAAGATCGTGAAGAGCGCCCACTGCACGCTGTCGTGGGTGTGCACCGCCCCTTTCGGCAGGCCCGTGGTGCCGGAGGTGTACATGATGAACAGCGGTTCGTCACCGTCGGTGGCGACCGACCCGGCCGCCACCGGCTCCGCCGGTGCCTGATCGACCAGCGCGTCGAAGTCCGCCGCCCACCCGGGTGTGTCGGCGCCGACCCGCAGCCAGTGCACCACCGGCGTGCCGCCCTCACCTGAGCCGCGCGCGTGCAGGTCGGTCACAACCGCGTCGTACTCCGCGTCGCTCACCAGCACCGTGGCCCCTGAGTCGCGCAGCATGAAAGCCAACTCGTCGGCGACCAGCCGCCAGTTCAGCGGGACGACCATCAGCCCGGCGCGGGCCGCCCCGTAAAACGCCTCGACAAACTGGTGGCCGTTGGGCAGCAGCACCGCGACGCGACCACCCTTGTCCAGCCCGAGGCCGGTCAGCGCCTGGGCCGCCCTATCGGCCCGCTCATCGAGTTCGGCGAAGCTGAATCGCCGACCCGCAGCGATGTCGACGAGGGCCTCCAGGTCGGGGTTGAGCTGCGCCCGCTCGTGCAGATGTGCTCCGACGTTCATCGCGCCTCCTTCGGTCGCACCCTCAGACGTCCTCCAGCAGATCCGGGGTGACCGCCGAATCGGTGTCTGGAATCCCCTCCTGTTTGGCCTTGCGGTCGGCCATCGACAGCAGCCGCCGGATCCGGCCGGCCACAGCATCTTTCGTCATCGGCGGGTCTGCGAGCCGACCGAGTTCTTCCAGCGACGCCTGGCGGTGTTCGACCCGCAGCTTGCCGGCCGCGGACAGATGTCCGGGCACCGCGTCACCGAGGATCTCCAGCGCGCGCTCGACCCGGGCGGCCGCAGCCACCGCGGCCCGTGCCGAGCGGCGCAGGTTGGCGTCGTCGAAGTTGGCCAGCCGATTGGCGGTGGCCCGCACCTCGCGGCGCATCCGGCGCTCTTCCCAGGTCAGCCGGGTGTCCTGGGCACCCATCCGGGTCAGCAGCGCACCGATCGCCTCGCCGTCGCGGACCACAACCCGATCGGCGCCGCGGATCTCTCGCGCCTTTGCACTGACCCCCAGCCGGCGTGCCGCACCGACCAACGCCAGTGCGGCCTCCGGTCCCGGGCAGCTGACCTCCAGCGCTGAAGATCGCCCCGGTTCGGTGAGCGATCCGTGGGCCAAAAACGCTCCTCGCCAAGCGGCCTCGGCATCGGCAATGCTGCCGCCGACCACCTGGGCGGGCAAGCCGCGCACCGGGCGGCCCCTCAGGTCCAGCAAGCCGGTCTGGCGCGCCAACGCCTCACCGTCCTTGGCAACCCGCAACACATAACGGGTGTTCCTACGGATGCTGCTGGCCGACAACACGTGCACGATTGCGGTGTAGCCGTACAGATCAAAAATCTCCTTACGCAGGCGGCGCGCGATGGCGCCCAGGTCCACCTCGGCTTCGACCACCACCTGCCCAGCCACAATCTGCAACCCGCCGGCAAATCGCAGCAGTGACGCGACCTCGGCGCGGCGCGCACTCACCGAGCTGACCACCAGACGGCTGAGCTCGTCTTTGACTTCGACCGTCATCGCCATGGCTCGTCACCTCCCGGCCCGATCCCACTGGGTCCATACGCACCGCCGTGCCGGCCACCGTCAACAGAGGACGCCGCGGAGGTCGGGACCGTGGGCGACGCGGTGCCGTCGTCACGCTCCAGCAGCCCGTCCAGCGCAGCCGCCAGCTTTTCTGGGTCATGTAAAGGTCTACCAGGTCTGGCGACGTCGACGAACTGCACGGCGGCCTGCAGCACGCTGGCGGTGCGGCACAGCTGCTCCCGCTCCCGCTCACCGGTCACCCGCTCGGCATCGATGATGATGTGGTGGACGGTGAATCCGGGTGCGTGCTGCGCGAGTACATGCAGGTGCCGCTCGACCGAGAACCCGGCCGTCTCCCCCGGTTCGGCCGCCAGGTTGAGCACCAGAGCGCGCCGCGCTGTGGTCGCCTGTAGCGCCGCGGCCAGTCCCGGCACCAGCACGTGCGGGATCACGCTGGTAAACCACGATCCCGGTCCGAGCACTACCAGGTCCGCGGCCATGATCGCGTCCACGGCCTGCCGGGTGGCCGGCGGGTTGTCGGGCAGCAGCCGCACCCGGCGCACCTTGCCCGGCGTGGTCGCGATCGCCACCTGCCCGCGGATCAGCCCGAACATCCGCGGGTCGGCCTCCAGCCCGGACACGTCAGCCTCGATCTGCAGCGCGATCGGGCACATCGGCAACACCCTGCCCTTCACGCCCAGCATGCGGCCCAACTCGTCGAGGGCGGCCACCGGGTCCACCAGTACCTCGTTGAGGCCGGCCAGCAGCAGGTTACCGATCGGGTGTCCGGCCAGAGCGCCGCTGCCACCGAACCGGTGCTGCAAGATGGTGGCCCACAGCCGCCCGGGTGGGCTGTCGGATGCCAACGCGGCCAGCGCCATCCGAAGATCGCCCGGCGGCACCACGTCCAATTCTGCGCGCAGCCGGCCGGACGAGCCGCCGTCGTCGGCGACGGTGACCACTGCGGTGACGTGCGGTGTCAACCGACGGGCAGCCGACAGCGTCGCGTACAGACCGTGCCCGCCGCCCAGCGCGACAATGCTTGGGCTGGCCCGGTACTCGGCTTGCACACTCATTCGCGGCCCAGATCCCGGTGTAACACCCGCACCGCCAACCGGGTGTCCTGAACGTCTTGGGCCTCCAGCCGCCGCGCCAGCGCTTCGGCGATTGCGACACTGCGGTGCTTACCGCCGGTGCAACCGATGGCGACGGTCATGTAGCGCTTCCCTTCTCGGCGATAGCCCTCGACTACCAGGGACACTAGCCGGTGGTAGGTCGCCAGGAACTCATCGACGCCGGGCCGGCTGAGGACGTAGTCGCGCACCGCGGGGTGCTGGCCGGTGTGCGGACGCAGTTCGTCGACCCAGTGCGGGTTAGGCAGGAACCGTACATCCACCACCATGTCGGCGTCCATCGGTAAACCGTACTTGTAGCCGAACGATTCCATCGTGATGCTGGTGGGTGCGACGCCGGCCTCTCCGCCGAACGCCCCCTCGATGCTTTCCCGCAGCGCGCGCACCGACAGCGCCGACGTGTCGATGACCAAGTCGGCGGTCGCGCGGACCGGCATCAGCATGGCGCGCTCGGCGGCGATGCCCTCGGCGAGCGTCTGCCGGCCCTGCAGCGGGTGGCTGCGCCGGTTCTGCTCGTAGCGGCGGATCAGCACGTCATCAGAGGCCTCCATGAACAGCACCCGGGGATTGACGCCACGGGTGGCCAACTCCCTGCGCACCGATTCGAGATCGCCGGTGAACCCGGCCGAACGCACGTCCATCACCACCGCAAGCTGGGTGATCCGCGATCCGGCCGCCAGACCGAGGTCGACCATCCGGGTGATCAGCTCAGGCGGCAGGTTGTCGGCGACGTACCAGCCGAGGTCCTCCAGCACCTTGGCCGCGGTGTCGCGCCCCGCTCCGGACAGGCCGGTGACCAGCACCACGTCGATTCCGGACCCGGCAGCTGCCGGCCCCGGCTCCCAGTGGCGGTCCCGCACGCCCTTGCCCGGCTGACCGGTCATCCCGATGCCCGTTCCTGCTCGGCAGCGCGACCGGGATCCAGCGCCTCCAGCACGGCCGCCGCCGTCGTAGCGCCGATGCCCGGGACTGACGTGATCTCTTCCAGGGTGGCCTTTTTCAACCGTGCCACCGACCCGAAATGCGAGATCAGCACCTTACGTCGGTGTTCGCCGAGCCCCGGAACCGAGTCCAGCACCGATGCCGTCATCCGCTTGGAGCGTTTGCTGCGGTGATATTTGACGGCGAACCGGTGTGCTTCGTCGCGGACCCGCTGCAGCAGATAGAGGCCCTCGCTGTGCCGCGGCATGATCACCGGGTCCGGCTCGGACGGCACCCACACCTCCTCCAGACGCTTGGCCAGGCCGACCGTCGCGACGTCGGTGACGCCGAGTTCATCGAGCACCGCCTGCGCGGCGTTGACCTGAGGTGCGCCGCCGTCCACGACGTAGAGGTTTGGCGGGTAGGCGAATCGGTGCGATTTCCCTTCGGCTGCCAAGATATTCGAGTCGTGCAGATGCCGCACGAACCGGCGCCGAGTCACCTCGGCGATCGAGGCGACGTCGTCGGAGTGTCCATTGCCGGCAGCATCCCGGATCGCGAACCGACGATAATCGGATTTTCGGGGTAGACCGTCTTCGAACACCACCAGCGAGGCCACCACGTCGGTGCCCTGCACGTGGCTGACGTCGACACACTCGATCCGCAGCGGCGCATCGGCCAGGCCCAGGGACTCCTGAATGTTCTGCAGTGCAGCGGATCTGGCGTTGAAGTCACCGGCCCGCTTCAGCTTGTGTTGCTGCAGCGCCTCCTTGGCGTTTCGCTGCACGGTTTCGGCGAGTGTTCGCTTGTCACCGCGATGCGGCACTCGCAGTGTCACACGCGATCCGCGCAATCCGGACAGCCAGCTGGCCAGCTCGTCGGCATTGCCGGGGAGGCACGGGACCAGCACCTGGCGCGGTACCGGGTTGGTCGCCTCGTCGGCGGACAACCCAAGTTCGGCCTGCTCGGCGTAGTACTGCGCCAGAAATTGCTCCACTAGCTGTGTACCACTGGAATCGGTTGGGTCACCGGATTTTTCGATGATCCACCCGCGCTGGCCACGGACCCGACCGCCACGCACGTGGAACATTTGCACCGAGGCTTCCAGCTCGTCGTCGGCGAAGGCCATCACGTCGGCGTCGGTGCCGTCGCCGAAGACCACGGCCTGTTTCTCCAAGGCCCGCTTCATCGCGGCGATGTCGTCCCGCAGGCGGGCTGCCTTCTCGAAATCGAGGCGTTCCGCGGCATCGGCCATCTGCGTTTGCATGCCCCGGATGAAGCGGTCGGTTTTGCCGGATAGGAAGTCGCAGAAGTCCTCCACGATTCGGCGGTGCTCCTCGGCGCTGACCCAGTCCACGCAGGGCGCTGAACACTTTCCGATGTAGCCCAGCAGACAGGGCCGGCCGATCTGATGCTGACGCCTGAACACCCCGGCCGAGCAGGTTCGTGCCGGAAAGACCCGGAGCAACAGGTCCAGCGTCTCGCGAATGGCCCAGGCATGGGAGTAGGGACCGAAATAACGCACCCCGTTGCGGCGCGGGCCCCGGTAGACCATCAGCCGCGGGTATTCCTCGTTGAGGGTGACCGCGAGCACCGGGTAGGTCTTGTCGTCGCGGTAGCGGACGTTGAAGCGCGGGTCGAACTCCTTGATCCAGTTGTACTCCAGTTGCAACGCCTCGACCTCGGTGTTGACCACCGTCCACTGCACCTTCGCGGCAACGGTCACCATCTGCCGGGTCCGGGGGTGCAGGCCGGCGATGTCGGTGAAGTACGACGTCAGCCGAGAGCGCAGGTTCTTGGCCTTGCCGACGTAGACAACGCGGTCGTGCGCGTCCCGGAACTGGTAGACGCCGGGCTCGACCGGAATGGATCCGGGCGCCGGCCGGTACGTCGCGGGAGCTGGCACGCAATCCAGGCTAGCCCTTGGCCAGCCGGTGGTGACCATGCGCAAAATCGCACTGCCGAGGCTCCGCAAGTGCGATTTTGCGCATGCTCGCCGAGGTGGGGTTAACCGAGGTGGGGTTAACCGAGGTGGGGTTAACCGAGGTGGGGTTAACGGAGGTGGGTCAGCGCGGAGGCGGGGGTTGGCCTGCCCGGTAGCGGGCGACCAGCGCGCGCACCGCCTCCATGGCGTCCGCGGCGCGTTCTTTGTCGACGGCCTGAATCGCCATCACGGGAATGTACTCGTCGTCGGGCAGGTCGACCCGCGCCCATCGCTTCCCGACCGGGTAGGACACCCCCCTCACCTGTGACCACGGGATCAGCCGGTCACCGAACAGGTTGCGCACCGACAACCCGGCCTCACCCACCCGCAGTCGGGGGCGGGTGAACAGCAGCACCCCGCCGGCAATGATGATGCCCAGCCCGGCGATCGCCACCTGGTCGGCGGTTTGGAAGATCACGCCGCTGGATTTGACCTTGAGCAGGACGCCCACCACGATGTGTGCGGCCGCGATCACAAACGCCGCGCCGGAGGCGAAGTACGGCATCAAGTGCGGACGCACCACGATGTCCCACTCTCCTTGCCCGGTCGGGACAGTCATCGCGCAGTGCGCAGGTCGCGCAGAGTCAGCGCGGTGCTCAGCGCAGCTGCAGTCGCCTGCGCTCCTTTGTCTTCGGACGACGTCGGCAGCCCGGCGCGCTCCAGTGCCTGCTGTTCGGTGTCGGTGGTCAGCACACCGTTGGCCACCGGTGTCGCCTCGTCCAGCGAAACCCGGGTGAGGCCCTGCGTCACCGCATCACAGACATAGTCGAAATGCGGGGTGGCACCGCGGATCACCACACCCAGAGCGACAACAGCATCGTGGTCGCGGGCCAGTTCCTGTGCTACCACCGGGATCTCGATCGCACCGAGCACCCGCACCACCGTCGGGCTGTCGATACCCGACTCGGTGGCCGCCCTGCGCGCGCCGGCCAGCAAGGCGTCGCAGATCCTTGTGTGCCAGGTACTGGCCACGATCGCCAGCCGCACGCCAGCCGCGTCGAGCACCGGCATCTCCGGCACTCCCCTGGCTGGGCTCACAAGGCCCGGATCACAGCGCGCCGCCGAATTCACCGGGCAGATGGCAGGATCCGTCGTAGTCCTCTAGTCCGGTCAAGTCGTGACCCATCCGATCACGTTTGGTCATCAGATACCGGATGTTGTCGGCGTTGGCCCGCACCGGCAGTGGCACCCGTTCGAGGATGCGCAGCCCGTAACCATCCAGTCCAACCCGTTTGGCGGGATTGTTGGTCAGCAACCGCATCGAGCGGACCCCGAGATCGACCAGGATCTGTGCGCCGGTGCCGTAGTCGCGGGCATCGGCAGGCAGCCCCAACTTGAGGTTCGCATCGATGGTGTCGTGGCCGGCGTCCTGCAGCTGGTAGGCCTGCAGCTTGTGCATCAGCCCGATGCCCCGGCCCTCATGTCCGCGCATGTAGAGCACCACGCCGCGGCCCTCACGCGCCACCATCGCCATCGCGGCGTCCAACTGGGGTCCGCAGTCGCAGCGGCGTGAGCCGAACACGTCGCCGGTCAGGCACTCGGAGTGCACCCGCACCAGCACGTTGTCGCCGTCGCCGATCTCGCCGCGGACCAGGGCGATGTGTTCGACGTTGTCGTAGATGCTGGCGTAGCCGATCGTCTGGAACTCGCCATGCCTGGTCGGAATCCGCGCTTCAGCGACCCGTTCAACCTGCTTTTCGTGTTTACGGCGCCACTCGATCATGTCGGCGATCGAGATCAGCGCCAGGCCGTGCTCGTCAGCAAAGACCCGCAGCTCGTCGGTGTGGGCCATGGCGCCCTCGTCCTTCTGGCTGACGACCTCGCAAATCGCGCCGGCAGGCTGCAGCCCTGCCAGCCGGGACAGGTCTACCGCGGCCTCGGTGTGGCCGGGCCGTCGCAACACACCGCCGTCCTTGGCGCGCAGCGGAACGACGTGACCCGGGCGGGTGAAATCGTCTGCGACACTTGTCGGGTCGGCCAGCAGCCGCATCGTGGTGGCCCGGTCCGACGCGGAGATGCCGGTACCCACATTGTGTTTCGCGTCGACGGTGATGGTGAACGCGGTTCCGTGCTTGTCCTGGTTCAGCGCGTACATCGGCAGCAGGCCGAGTCGGTCACAGATCGCGCCGTCCAGTGGCACACACAGATATCCGGAGGTGTAGCGCACCATGAAGGCCACCAGCTCCGGGGTGGCCTTCTCGGCGGCGAAGATCAGGTCGCCCTCGTTCTCGCGCTCCTCGTCGTCGATGACGACGACGGCCTTGCCCGCCGCGATGTCGGCAACCGCCCGCTCGACGGTGTCCAACCTGGTCATCTACGCCACCTAGTCAATCACGAGCCCGATGCCGGGTTCCGATGCTGCATTCAGTATGGACCACGAGACGCAACGGGCCGTTGCCGGCGAGGTAGGTCACTCAACCGCTCTCAGTCAACGTGTCCGGGCAGAGGTGCCGTTGGGCGGAGTCGACGATAGCCGGCCCCCAGTCTTTGTAAAACCCCCGAAAGTGCGTCTCCTTGACTTCCTCAGGCGATATCCCCCGGTGAAGATCGTCGCAGACCCAGCGCCCCGCCTGAAGCGCTCCAGTC
This sequence comes from Mycobacterium sp. TH-M106, assembly GCF_057473765.1. Classification (NCBI taxonomy): domain Bacteria; kingdom Bacillati; phylum Actinomycetota; class Actinomycetes; order Mycobacteriales; family Mycobacteriaceae; genus Mycobacterium; species Mycobacterium sp. TH-M106. The sequence continues at coordinate 13,415 of NZ_JBYCLE010000265.1, forward strand.
GCAGGCCGAGCAGGAACGCCGAACTGCGTTAACTCAACGAGATATGCGCGTTCTGCCGGGTTGGGATGCTTGTCGTCAGCGTTCGAGGTCGGTGCCAGCAAAACCGGTGCCAGCGCGAGCCCTGCTGCCAGCGCTTGTTTCCTCGTTTGCCTTCTCCTTACCTGGACCCGGCGGGTCGTAGGACCAAGCCGACTGCTTTGGCACGCCTTTCAGGTGCTCATCCAGCGTAGTAGCACCACTACTTCGCTGCTATAAGCCGCTCGACACACTTGGCGGAGCAGAGTGCGTCACCGACCTCCGTACCGCGGCCACAGCGATGGCATCTACAGTTTTCGGGCATGATCCGAGGCATAGCGGCCGTGGCACTGGTTCCTGCGATGCTATGGCTTGCAGCACCGGCGCACGCGAACGATCAGACTTACCTCGACTACCTCGACACACACGGCTTCAAATACCAAAATCGGCCGGGCCTCGCCACGCCCGAGGGAGCGGTGCGTTTCGGTCAGATCATCTGCGACAACCTCCGCCACGGACGCCCGCCACGCGATCGCTTCGACATGACGATCGCCAACTCGATCAGCCCAGTGATGGTCGACGCCGCACAGCATGAACTGTGTCCAGACACCCTCGCCAAGACCGCGCAACCCACGCCGGAGCTGCCATCCACCCAGGCCGTGCCGACGCCACCGGAAACCCCGCCACCACCAGAGCCGCCGCCGCCGCTACCGGAGCCATCACCGCCACCGGAGCCACCGGAGCCACCGCCGCCACCGGAGCCACCGCCAGCACCGGAGCCATCACCGCCACCCGAGCCATCACCGCCACCCGAGCTCAGTCGCTAAGACCACTACCCGGCCGGTATGGAACCGGTATTCGGGAGTAGCCGCTCAACATACTTGGCGACGACGTCGGCTTCCAGGTTGACCAGCGTGCCCACCGGGGCACGGCCTAGGGTTGTCAGCTCGCGGGTGGTTGGAATCAGCGACACCTCGAAATGGCCGGCACCCAGGCCGCTGACGGTCAGCGAAATCCCGTCGACGGTGATCGAGCCCTTCTCTACCACATACCGCGACAGCTTCGCGGGCAGCCCGATCCGTACGACTTCCCAGTGCTCGAACGGGGTGCGGGCCAGCACGCGCCCGGTGCCGTCCACGTGGCCCTGCACCAGGTGCCCGCCGAGCCTGCTGCCCAGGGCCGCGGCGCGCTCCAGGTTCACTCTGCTGCCGATCTCGAGCGCGCCCAGGTTGGACCGGTCCAGTGTTTCGCGCATCACGTCGGCGCAGAATCTGCCGTCGGAGAGCACCCGCACCACCGTCAGACACACCCCGTTGACCGCGATCGAGTCGCCGTGGCGGGCGTCGGCGGTGACAGCGGATCCGCGGATGACCAGCCGCGCGGCGTCACCGAGGTCTTCCCTGCCCACCAACTCGCCCAGTTCCTCGACAATCCCGGTGAACACCACACCAGGCTAAGTCCGCCTGCGCTGCACGGCTGCGCGCACCCTTTACGATGACACCCATGCGCAGACTCCTCATCGCTCTTGCCGCCCTCACCACCGCCGCCGCCCTGATTGCCGGCTGCTCGTCATCGAAGCAGGCCGGCGAGCTGCCCGACGCCGCGACGCTCGTCAAGGAAGCCGGCACCGCCACCAAGGACCTCAAGAGCGCACACCTGGTGATCACGGTGACCGGCAGGATCGAGAAGCTGCCGGTCAAGACGCTGGAAGGCGATCTGACGAACGACCCCAGCACCGCAGCCAAAGGCGAGACCAAGATCACACTTTTCGGTTCCGATGTCGACGTGAAATTCGTGGTGATCGACGGTGAACTGTACGGGGCGATATCCGGCGACGACTACGACGACTACGGGCCCGCCGTCAAGATCTACGACGTATCGGCGATCCTCGACCCGGACAAAGGCCTGGCCAACATACTGGCCAACTTCACCGATCCCAAGGTCGACGGCCGGGAAACCATCAACAACCAGGACACCATCCGGGTCACCGGGACGGTTCCCGCCGACGCCGTGAACAAACTTGCGTCGCAGCTGGGCGCCACCGGGCCGATGTCGTCCACGATCTGGATCCAGGAGGGCGGCGACCATGAGCTGGTTCAGGCCCGGCTGGACCCCAGCCCAGGCAACTCGATCCAGATGACTCTGTCCGACTGGAACGTGCCGGTGGCAGTCGAGAAGCCGGCGGGAGCCTGATGCGGACCAGCCCCGAAACCAGCCCTGTGACCAGCCCTGTGACCAACCGTGGGACCAACCGTGGCCTGGCGATCAGCGCCGGTAGCCTCGCCGTCCTGTTGGGCGCCCTGGACACCTATGTGGTGGTGACCATCATGCGCGACATCATGGTCGGCGTCGGTATCTCGATCAACAAGATCCAGCAGGTTACCCCGATCATCACGGGCTACCTGTTGTTTTACGTCGCGGCGATGCCGCTGTTGGGCCGGGCCTCTGACCGGTTCGGCCGCAAGGTGTTGCTGCAGGCCAGCTTGGCGACGTTCGCCGTCGGGTCGGTGGTGACGGCACTGTCCGACGATCTGGCGACGCTGGTGGTCGGCCGCAGCATCCAGGGTTTCGCCAGCGGCGCGCTGCTGCCGGTGACGCTGGCGCTCGGCGCCGACCTGTGGTCGCAGCGCAACCGCGCCGCCGTGCTCGGCGGAATCGGCGCCGCTCAGGAGCTGGGCAGCGTGCTGGGCCCGCTGTACGGCATCGTCATCGTCTGGCTGCTTCGGGACTGGCGCGACGTTTTCTGGATCAACGTTCCGCTGACGGCGATCGCGATGCTGATGATTCATGTCAGCCTGCCGGCCAAAACCCAAGGTGACGGCCCGCCGGAACGCGTTGACGTCGTCGGCGGGCTGTTGTTGGCATTGGCGTTGGGCCTGGCGGTCATAGGCCTCTACAACCCGGAACCGAACGCCAAACATGCGCTGCCCAGCTGGGGGCTGCCTGTGCTGGGGTGTGCGTTGCTTGCCACCGCCGCTTTCGCGGTGTGGGAGCGCTTCGCCCGGACGAAGCTGATCGACCCGGCCGGTGCGAGGTTCGGGCCGTTCCTGGCCGCACTGGGCGTCTCGGTCTGCGCGGGGGCGGCGCTGATGGTGACGCTGGTCGACGTCGAGTTGTTCGGCCAGGGTGTGCTGGGCATGGATCAGAACCATGCGGCTCTGTTGCTGATGCGGTTCATGTTCGCGCTGCCGGTCGGCGCCCTGGTGGGCGGCTGGATCGCGACCAGGGTCGGCGACCGTGCGGTGACGTTCGTCGGACTGCTCATCGCTGCCGGCGGCTACTGGCTGATCAGCACATGGCCGGTGGATTTGTTCGCTTACCGCCACGACATCTTCGGCCTGTTCAGCGTCCCCGCGCTGGACACCGACCTGACGGTGGCCGGGATCGGGCTGGGCCTGGTGATCGGCCCACTGACTTCAGCTGCGCTGCGGGTGGTGCCGCCACGGGAACACGGTATCGCCGCGTCGGGTGTGGTGGTCGCTCGGATGACCGGCATGCTGGTCGGGATGGCCTCGCTGTCGGCGTGGGGGTTCTACCGGTTCAGCCAGATCCTGGCGGCCATGCCCAAGCCGACCGGCGGCAGCCTGGCCGAGAAGCTGCACGCCACCGGGGACAACTACCGGCACGCGTTCGCCTTGATGTACGGAGATATCTTCAGCAAGACCGCGATCGTCTGCGTGGTGGGTGCGCTGCTCGGCTTGCTGATCGGCAGCAACAAGAAGCACGTCGAGGAGCCCGAACCCGACGCGGCATTGGCCGCCCAGCACTGAGTCTCCTCGGCGAGGATGCGCAGTGGGTCACGGCGGCACCAAGCTCAGCAACAGATCCGGGCCGACCCGCTGCACTTCGTCGAACCGCCAGCGCAGCGCCCGCGCGATGCTAGGCACGCCGACGTCATCGACCGCGGTGATCGGCCCGCCGAGCAAGATCGGCGCCACATAGGCCAGGATGCGGTCGATCACCCCGGCCCGCAGGAACGCCCCCGCCAGCGTCGGGCCGCCCTCGAGCAGCACGTCGGTGCGGTCGGACAGCGCCTTGAGCACCTCGGTCGGATCGTGGCTGCGGATCACCATGGTGCGTGAGTCGTCATTGAGGACGCGCGCGTCCGGCGGCAATTCCCGCTCCCCCACCACCACGCGCAGCGGCTGCCGCTCTGCCAGGGTGCCGTCGGGCTGCCGGGCGGTCAGCGTCGGGTCGTCGACGAACACGGTGCCGGTTCCGATCACGATCGCGTCGGCGGCCGCGCGGCGGCGGTGCAGGTCGGCGCGCGCGGCATCGCTGGTGATCCACTGGCTGGAGCCGTCGGCGGCTGCGCTGCGGCCGTCGATGCTGGTGGCGTACTTCCACGTCACGTGCGGAAGCCCGGTGCGCTGCTTGTGCAGCCACTCGCGCAGGGGTCCGGTGGTCACCAGGTCGGCCTGTACCCCGGAGTCCACCTGCACGCCCGCCGCGGCCAGCCGCGCCGCGCCGCCGGTGGCCACCGGGTTGGGATCGGCGACCGCGTAGACCACCCGCGCCACACCCGCGGTCAGCAACGCGTCCACGCACGGCGGGGTGGCGCCGTGGTGGTTGCACGGCTCCAGGGTGACCACCGCGGTGCCGCCGGCGGCCAGCTCACCGGCGCGCCGCAGCGCTACCACCTCGGCGTGCGCGTGGCCCGCCGGCTCGGTGCCGCCGACGCCCACCACCTGGCCACCGCGGTCCAGGATGACCGCTCCCACCGGCGGATTGGGGTAGGTGCTGCCCTTGACGCGGTTGGCGTGCGCGACGGCCACTCCCATCGCGGCAGCAAGGGCCTCGGGGCCGCTGGAGGGCTTGTCGTTCACTGGCTGCTCACCGCCGCAGGTGCGGCGAGACCGCCGCGGCCCGGCGCCGTAGCGCCTCCACTGCCGCGGACGGGTCGTGGACGCCGTAGACGGCCGACCCAGCGACGAAGCAGTCGACACCGGCCTCGGCGGCCTGCTCGATGGTGTCGGCGTTGATCCCGCCGTCGATCTCGACCAGGATTCGCAGCTCGCCGGAGTCGACCATCTTGCGGACCGTGCGAACCTTGCCGAGCACCTCGGGGATGAACTCCTGGCCGCCGAACCCGGGCTCGACCGACATCACCAGGAAGGTGTCGAAGCTCTTCAGGATCTCCAGATAGGGCTCCAGCGGGGTGCCCGGCTTGACGCTCAGCCCGGCTTTGGCGCCGGCGGCCCGAATGGCGCGGGCGACCGCGACTGGATTGTCGGTGGCCTCGGCGTGGAAGGTGACGTTGTAGGCACCGGCTTCGGCGTACGGGGGCGCCCAGCGATCTGGGTCGTCGATCATCAGATGGCAGTCGATCGGGATGTTGGTGGCGGCCAACAGGCTTTCCACCACCGGCAGACCGATCGTCAGGTTGGGTACGAAATGGGCGTCCATCACGTCGACGTGTAGCCAGTCGGCACCGGGCACCGACGCGGCCGCCTCGGCCAGCCGGGCGAAGTCGGCCGCCAGGATCGACGGTGCGATCATCGGCCGACCGGTCTGGGCTGACATGGGAGTGAGCTTACTGTTCCCACCGCGTCAGGGCCGCGGCGAACATGGCGTCAGTGCCGTGCCGATGCGGCCACAGCTGCACGTAGGGACCTTCCCCCAGTTGGTCGGTGGGCGCGAACAGCTCGCGGGCGTCCAACGCGGTCACCGGGTGGCGGCGCAGCGCGTCGGCGACGACGCCCACTGTCTCGGCCAGGTGCGGCGAACACGTCGCGTACAGCACCACCCCACCGGGGCGAGTCAGTCCGATCGCGGCCGCCAGCAGTTCGCGCTGCACCTTGGTCAGCACCGGGATGTCGGCGGGCTGGCGCCGCCAGCGGGCCTCCGGCCGGCGCCGCAGCGCGCCCAGCCCGGTGCACGGAACGTCCACCAGCACCCGGTCGAAGCCCGGCTCCAGCCCGCTGCGGCGCCCGTCGACGGTCAGCACGTCGACCGGCAGTGCGCGGGTGTTGTCGGCCACCAGGTTCGCGCGGTTCGCCGACTGCTCCACCGCGGTGACCCGCGCACCGACGCTCGATCCGATCCCGGCCAGCAGCGCGGTCTTGCCGCCCGGCCCGGCGCACAGGTCGAGCCACCGCCCGGTGTCGCCGTCCACCGGCGCCAGGGTCAGGGCGCGGGCGACCAGCTGGCTGCCCTCGTCTTGAACTAGGGCGTGGCCGTCGCGCACCGGTGCCAGCTGCGCCGGGTCACCACCCGGCAGGTACACCGTGTACGGCGAATACCGGCCGACGGTGCCACCGACCGCGGCGGCGAGCTCGACAGCCGTCAGCGCGCCCGGCCGAGCTGCCAGATGCACCTGCGGGCGGTCGTCGTCGGCGGCCAGTGCGGCGTCGAGCTCGCCTGCGGCCGGGCCCAGCGCGTCGGCGAACGCCTGGGCGATCCACCGCGGGTGGGCGTGGACGAACGCGGTGTGGCCCACCGGGTCGCTGGCAGGGTCAGGGCTCAGCTCCCCAGTCCAGGACGCCTCGTCGCGCGCGCTGATGGTGCGCAGCACGCCGTTGACGAATCCGGCTCGCGCCGAGTCGAATTCGAGGCCGGCCTGTTCGACGGTGGTGCATACCGCAGCGTGCTGCTCGACCCGGGTGCGCAGCAGCTGATAGCTGCCCAGCCGCAGGAGGTCCAGCAGCACCGGGTCGATCGTCTCGACACCCCGTCCGGCGGCCGCGGCGATGATCACGTCCAACAGCCCGCGGATACGGCAGGTGCCGTAGGTCAGCTCGGTGGCGAAAGCGGCGTCGCGCCCGGTGATTTCACGCTCGCGCAGCAGCGCAGGCAGCGCCAGGTTGGCGTAGGCGTCGCGCTGCGAGACGGCGCGCAGCACGTCGAACGCGGCCCGGCGCGCCGGGTCCAATGGTTTGCGGCGAGGTTGAGCCGGCCTACGTCGGGGAGGCTTTCGGGTTGCCGGCGTGCGGCGCGGGTGGCTCATGACGCGTGTGCCGCGGGGCCGAGCCGAGCGCCGCGCGCCCAGTCGGCTGCGTCCATGGGTTTCTTTCCGGGCGGCTGGATCTGACCCAGCCGGACCGGCTGCGAGCCGGTACCGACCCACACGTTGTGCCGATCGGCATGAATAGCACCGGCCTGCAACGACTTTGGCGCAGTGGTGTCGATGCGCACCGGCCCGAGCTTGACCCGCAGTTCGTCGACCAGGGTCCAGGCGCCCGGATGTGGGGTCACCGCGCGGATCCGCCGCTCGACGACGTGAGCTGGTAGGTCCCAGCGCACCCGGGCCCCTTCGACGGTGATCTTCGGCGCGTAGCTCACTCCGTCGGCCGATTGCGGCACCGGGACAACCGTGCCGTCGGCGACAGCGTCGAGGGTCGCCGACAGTAGCTCGGCACCGGATACAGCCAACCGGCCCAGCAGGTCGCCGGCGGTGTCGGCGGGCCGGATCGCCTCGGTGACCACCCCGTAGACCGGACCGGAGTCCAGCGCCGGCTCGATCCGGAAAGTGGTGGCGCCGGTGACCGCATCGCCGGCGGCGATCGCCGCCTGCACAGGTGCCGCGCCCCGCCAGGCTGGCAGCAGCGAGAAGTGCAGGTTGATCCAGCCGCGGGCGGGTACCGACAGTAGTTCGTCGCCAAGCAGTGCGCCGTAAGCCACCACCGCGCAGCAATCCGGCGCCAACTCGGACAGTTCCGCGACCGACTCAGCAGCGTTGGGCTTGGGTGGTCGCAGCACCGGGATGTCGTGGTCGTGCGCCAGTCGCGCCACCGGCGAGGGCTGCGGGTGTCTGTGCCGGCCGACGGCGGCGTCGGGCCGGGTCACCACACCGACCACGTCGTGTCGCGGTGAGTCGATGAGCCGGCGCAGCGCGGGCAGCGCGGTATCGGGGGTGCCGGCGAACACGAGACGCACCGGCCAGAGCGTACCCGGAAGAGATCTGCAACGCGGGTTGACCTTAGCTGCGTTGAAGCCGAAAGTATCGATGACGCCGGCACCCGAATCGAGGCAGCGATGGTGAAATACAGCATGCCCGCCGGGTACGCCGTTGAGGAACACCCGCGGCACCGCGTCCAGGTGACGGTGGTGAACACCGCAGACGGGGGGCGGTTCCGGGTGACGCGGGTCGGCGCCGGCAGCGGCGTGCCCGTCGTGCTGATCCCGGGGGCCTTCGACAACCGCCGTCTGTACTTGTGGCCGGGCGGGGGCGGGCTGGTCGACACGCTGGCCGGCGCCGGGTTCGATGCGTGGATCGTCGAGCGGCGCGGAACCGGCGGGGTGGCCGTCGCCGACGGGGTTCGCGCGGGCTGGGACGAGCTGGTGCGGGTCGATCTGCCGGCCGTTCAAGAGCTGATCGCGGCCGAAACCGGCCGGACCGCGTTCTGGGTCGGTCATTCCTTCGGCGGTGCGGCACTGGCCCGCGCTGTCGCCGAGACGATGCGGCCGCAGGTCGCGGGGCTGGTGCTGATCAACGCGGCCGTCGACCTCCCGCTGCTGGCCAATCCGGTCATCAGAGCAGTGTTGCGCGCTCGCCTGTGGGGTGGTGTGTTCCCGGCTCGGCGGTTGCGGCTCGGCCCGGAAAACGAGCCGGTCGCCGCTCTTGACGACGCGATCTCCTGGGGTGTCGCCGAACGCGCCGAAGGCGGGCTGTCGGCCACGCTGCGTGCGGTCGATGTGCCGGTGCTGGCGTTGACCGCTCCGCGCGATGTCGTCGCACCCGCGATCCGGTGCCGACGGTTCGCGCAGTCGTTCGACGGCACCGACCTGCGGGTGCAATTGGCTGCGCGCCGCTACGGATTTGCCCGCAACCACACCCACGAATCACCGCTGCTGCATCCGGCTGCCGGCATCGACGTGTTTCCCTTCGTGCGCGACTGGCTCACCACCCGTAGCGGCGAGGCAGCACCGGCGGAAACCGGCTCCACCGTCTCGGCGGGCCGTCACCGCCTGCACTTCACCGTCGACCTCGACGCTTCACCCGAGTCGGTCTTCGACGTCCTCACCCGGCGCTGGTCGACACTGTGGCCGGTGCGTCAGCGGCGGGTCCGCGACGGCGTGGATCCCGCCGAGCCCGATGGGCTGCGCTCGGTCCGCGCGCAGCGCGCCCTGGGAATCTGGCCGATTCAGGAAGAAATCGTCACCCACCGACCACCCTGGCTGATCGAATACCGCACCATCCGCGGCCCGGTCCGCAACCACCTCGGCCGCATCGAACTCTCCCCGGTCGGCGATACCGGCACCCACCTGGACTACCTCATCGTCTTCGACACCCTGCCATGGGTGCCCGGCCGCCTGCTGGCCGCCGCGCTCGACACCACCTGGCGGCACTGGAGCCTTCCCCGGCTGCGGCAGCACTTCAGGTAAACCGCCAGTCATCCGATGTGCAGCGGGTCGATCTGCACCCGCACCGGATGATGGGATTGACGTGCGCTGAGCACACCGACTCCGCGACGCAGGGCCTCCGCCAACGCCAGCCCCTGGTCTCGGCCGGCCCGGACCAGCATCCGGATCACCTCGGCGCCGGCCGGGATGCCCGGCGGGCGACGTGCTCCCGCCGGTAACGGCACCGGGCCGAGCAGGTCGGCGTGCTCGGGCAGCCGAGTCTCGTCCAGCAGCGCCGTCACCGACTCCGCGTCGCCGTCGACGGCGGCGATGTGCACGGTCGGCGGCAGCCCGACCTCGGTGCGGGCGGCAAGGTCGGCGTCGGCGTGGCCGATGGGATCCCACCGGATCAGCGCCTGCACGGTCGGGATGGACGCGTCGGCGACCACCGTCACCACCCCGCCGTCGCCGCGGGCCCGCACCAACGCCGCGGCGGCCATCCAGCGCCGCAGGGTGTCCTCGGCCGCACGCAGGTCTTGGCGTCCCAGCAGCGCCCAGCTGTCCAGCAGCAGCGCCGCCCCGTACCCGTCGGGGGCATGCGGCTCGGCGCCGGGAGTGGCGATCACCAGGGCCGGACCGGTGCCGATCCGGGTCACCACGGTGTCGCCCGCCGACGTGATCACCGTGATGCCCGGGAAGGCGCGGCCCAGCTCTTCGGCGGTGCGCCGGGCGCCGACGACCACCCCGCGCACCGCATCCGACCCGCAGCGCGCGCATCGCAGCGCGGCATCGGCCCGGCCGCACCAGCGGCACTCGGCACGCCCCGCGCCGCGACCGGGCAGTGACAGCGGGCCGGTGCAGTGCCGGCACCGGGCGATCGCTCGGCAGCGCCCACACGCCAGCGACGGCAGATAGCCGCGCCGCGGCACCTGCACCAACACCGGCGCACCGACCTGCAGTGCGCTGCGGGCGGCGTGCAAGGCGACCAGCGGCAGCCGAGCGGTGCGGGCCGCCGGATCACGTTCCTCGGCGTAACCGTCGTCGTCGAGGGCGACCACCCGTGGGGTGGCCGCCCGCACCGCCGAACGCGGGGCGACCACGTCGTGCGCCCATCCGCTGGCCACCAGCGCCTGGGCTTCGGCGGTGCGGGCATACCCGCCGATCAGTGCGGCGCAGCCGGACATATGCGCCCGCAGCATCGCCACCTCACGGGCATGCGGGTAGGGCGCCCGCGGTTCGGCCAGCGTGTCGTCTCCGTCGTCCCACACCATGACCAAGCCCAGGTCGGCGAGCGGGGCGAACACCGCGCTGCGGGTGCCGATCACCAGCCGGGCGTTACCCCGCAGCACCGCCAGCCAGCGCCGGTACCGGGCGGACGGACCCAGCCCCGCCGACAACGCGACCACGCTGGACTCGTCGATCCGGGCCGTGGCGGCATGCCGCAGCGCGTCCGCGTCGCGCTGATCGGGGACGACCGCCAACGCGGTACGCCCGGTCTGGATGGTTCGCGCGGCGGCGTCGGCGAACCGGTCGGCCCACGGTTCTCCCGGCAGCGCCTGCCAGACGGCGCGGGCGGCCCGGCCCTGACCCAAGGCGTCCAGAAATTGACTCCCCCGGTCGTAGCGCTGCCAGCCCGTCGGGTCGACCGGTGTCACAACGGGCAGGCTTGGCGGCGTTGCGGTTTCGCGTTCCACTCGGGCGTGACGGGGCGGCACCGCCAACCGCAGCACATCGGCGCGACTGCCGGCGTAGCGGGCGGCGACCGCTTCGGCCAGATGCCGGACCTCGGCGGTGAGCACCGGCTCGGCGGAGACCACCCGCTCCAGCCGGCCCAGCTTGCCGGCGTGGTCGGTGTCGGCGCGGCGCTCCCACACGAATGCGTCGACCAGTCGGCCGTGAAACCGCACCCGCACCCGCACCCCGGGCTGGGCGGCGGCCGACTGCTCGTCGGTGACCAGGTAGTCGAACTCGCGGTCCAGGTGCGGCACCGACAGCATCGGAAGCACCCGTGCGATCGGTGCATGCTCCACTGAGCGAGCGTGCGTGTCCCCGGCCGACACGTCGCGCTAGTCTCCGGTTTTGCGCACGCTCGCGCCGCACGGGTTCGACTGGCCAACTGAACGGCCGAAGAAGAAACCCGCGGTGATCAGCAGCTGCGCCGCCGCGTACGCCCACCAGACCGGCACCGCGAGCGCCTCGTTGCCGAGCACGAACCGGTCGATGCCGATCATCGCGTCCGACACCGCGAAACACACCGCCCCCACCGCCGTCCACCGGGTCGGCAGCCCGGCCAGCAGCGCCGCGCACACCATCGCGCCCAACACCCCGATGTAGGCGACCACCGGCACCGTCAGCCCTTCGCGGGCCAGCCCCGGCCAGAACCACACCAGCAGCCCCAGGCAGGCCACGCAGATCACCGCCACACCCGCCAGCCGGCCCCGCGACGCGGCGGCCAACGGCACCAGCGCACCCAGAAAACACAAGTGCGCCAACAGAAATACGGTCAACCCGGCCATGAACGACAGCTGCCACCAAGGGATCGCCAGCAACCAGTCACCGGCGGCCGACATCATCAACGCCGGGATCAGCCACCGCGCTTCGCGCAGGATCGGATGGGCCGCCGCCGCCACCGTCAGCAGCACGGCCATCGAGGCCTTGAACGCGGGCTGGGCGACCCAGTGTCCGGTCAGTTCGGTGCCAGGCAGTGAGCGCAGCGCGGTCATCGTCAGGAAAATCCCGTAGAAAACGCCCAACCAGCCAGCGGCCACCCAGGCCCCGGCCACCACCCGCGGTGCGTACGGTGTACCCATGCCGGCTGCAGACCCTGACTGTGCTGTGGACCCCATACTGCTGAACGTACTGGTCTTTCGGCGACGGCTGACGGCTTTGAGAGCAGGTCTGGGGTGGCCCTGCACGGCTGAGCAGAATCTGGGCCGCCTACGGTGAGGGCATGGCTGAGGCTGCCCGACCCGACATCGACCCCGTCCTGAAGACATTGCTTGAAGCCGTACCACTGCGGTTCAGCGTGAACGACGGGGTGGAGGTGGCCAGATCGTTGATCCGTCAGCTCAAAGCGCCCCCGGAGCTGCTGCCCGACCTGCGTATCGAGGAGCGCACCGTCGGGTATGGCGACCTCACTGGCATCCCGGCCCGCATCTACTGGCCGCCGAATGCCGGGCCGGAGCCGCCACCGATGGTGGTGTTCTACCACGGCGGCGGCTGGTCGATCGGCGACCTGGACACCCACGACCCGGTCGCCCGGGCGCACGCCGTCGGTGCAGAGGCCATCGTGGTCTCCGTCGACTACCGGCTGGCTCCCGAGCACCCGTTCCCGGCCGGCATCGACGACTGTTGGGCGGCGCTTCAATGGGTGGGCGAGCACGCAGCCGAGTTGGGCGGAGACCCGAATCGGCTCGCGGTCGCCGGTGACTCGGCCGGCGGCAACATTGCGGCGGTGATGGCGCAGCTGGCCCGTGACAACGGCGGGCCCGCACTGGCGTTCCAGCTGCTGTGGTATCCGTCGACCACGGCCGATTTAGCGCTGCCGTCGTTCACCGAGAACGCCGACGCGCCGATCCTGGACCGCGACGTGATCGACGCTTTTCTGGCCTGGTACGTGCCCGGTGTCGACGTCCGCACCGATCCGACGACGCTGCCAGCCACCCTGGTGCCCGCCAACGCCGCCCACCTGGCGGACCTGCCGCCGGCGTACATTGCCACCGCCGAACATGATCCGCTGCGCGACGACGGCGCCCGCTACGCCGAGCTGCTGCGGGCTGCGGGGGTGTCCGTCGAGCTGCGCAACGAGCCGGCCATGGTACACGGCTTCGTCAGCTTCGCGCTGGTGGTGCCTGCCGCCGCCGAGGCGACCGATCGCGGACTGGCGACGCTGCGGGCCGCGCTGCACCCCGGCCCGTAGCGAGACGGCCCGCGAGCATGCGCTAAATCGCACTCACCGGGCACCGATCGTGCGACTTTGTGCATGCTCGCCGGGGATTACCCAGAGGTCAAACCGCGCGTTTGAGGTCGTCGACCTTGTCCAGCTGCTCCCACGGCAGCTCGATGTCGGTGCGGCCGAAGTGACCGTAGGCGGCGGTCTGCGCGTAGATCGGCCGCAGCAGGTCCAGGTCGCGGATGATCGCGCCGGGTCGCAGGTCGAACACCTCCGAGATCGCCTTCTCGATCTTGATCGGGTCGACGGTCTCGGTGCCGAAGGTCTCGACGAACAAGCCGACCGGGGCGGCTTTGCCGATGGCGTAGGCGACCT
>NZ_JBYCLE010000266.1:0-10734 GCF_057473765.1 Mycobacterium sp. TH-M106
GCTCCGACGGCAGGTGCTCGCGCCAGAACGACACGTCGTGCCCACCCGGGTAAAACCCACCGGCCGGCGGCGTGCGCAGTTGCCCGGCGAATTGACGAGTGGCGGGGCAGAAGCGGTCACCGGTGCCGCAGTCCACCCGGATCGGGATCGAGGCCAGTTGCGGTAGCCCGAACACCGAGTTCGTCCGCCAGTCGTCGATACCGTCGAATGCTCCCGGCGTGGCGCCCCAGTACGTCATGAACAACGCGGGGCTGATCGCGCAGATCCCCGCGGTCCGCGCCGCACCGAGGCGGGCACCCAGCAACAGTGCCCCGTACCCGCCCATCGACCAGCCCATGAATCCGACCCGGGAGGTGTCCAGGCCCTTGGTGGACAGCATCGGGATCAGTTCGTCGAGAACCATCGCCCCGGAGTCCTGACCCGATGTTCGGCGATGCCAGTAGGTGTCGCCGCCGTCGACACTGACCACGGCGAATGGAGGCCGGCCCGCCTGTACCAGCTGGGCAAGGCCGTCCTCGATACCCAGATCCATCACTCCGGCCGCGCTACTGCCCCTGCCGTGCAGCGCGATCACCGGCCGCAGTGGCCTGGTCTGGCCTGGCGGCCAGACAATGATCCAGTTGGTTTCGGTGCCGCCGCGAGCCGCGGAGACAAACGAGCCGGACAGGCGAGTCGGCAGCGCGCTGCCTGCCGGCACTGGTTCGAACGGAACGGATGGTGCCGACGGCGGCGATGCCTGGGGCTCAACCGGATTCAGTAACGCGCTGGCCAGGTAGGCGCTTGCCGCGCCGGCGGTCGCGCCGGCACCGATACGCAGTACCGCACGGCGGGTCAACTCGGGCATGGGCTTCATCATCTCGCGCTGAACTGCATTGCCCGCAAAGGCGCGCCGCGGCCCTCATCCGGCGATCCCTGCGGCTGATCGGTCCCGTTCGGTAACGCTGCGATGAGAGTTCGGTAACCGTAGGGCCACGTCACTGCCGTTGACCCCGATCTGAATGCTAGCGTCCGGCCATGTGCGGACACGGAACTCATCGCAAGCACCCCTTGGCCGCCATGCAGCTTCCTCGGTGACTCGCTGAGACGGAGACAGCATGGTTCTCATATCGCAACTGCGCCAAGGGTTGTCGCAGCGTCAGCTGAACATGATCGCCCTCAGCGGTGTGATCGGCGCGGGTTTGTTCGTCGGATCTGGTGTGGTGATCAACACGGCCGGTCCCGCGGCGTTTCTGACCTACGCGATCTGCGGTGCGTTGGTCATCCTGGTCATGCGAATGCTGGGCGAGATGGCTAGCGCCAACCCGTCCACGGGGTCGTTCGCAGATTATGCGCGAAAAGCCTTGGGCGACTGGGCCGGATTCTCGGCTGGCTGGCTGTATTGGTATTTCTCGGTGATCGTGGTCGGTTTCGAGGCCGTCGCCGGCGGCAAAATCATCACCTATTGGATCGGTGCGCCGACATGGTTGGCCGCTTTGATCCTGATGGTGACGATGACCGCCACCAACCTGTTCTCCGTCGCGTCGTTCGGTGAGTTCGAATTCTGGTTCGCGGTGATCAAGGTTTCGTCCATTGTGATATTCCTCGGGCTTGGGGCCACCTTCGTGCTGGGCTTGTGGCCAAGTCACAACATGGATTTTCACAACCTCAACGCACACGGCGGATTCATGCCGAACGGTCTCAGCGGTGTCTTCGCCGCCGTCGTGGTGGTGATGTTCTCCATGATGGGCGCCGAGATCGCCACCATCGCCGCCGCCGAGACCCCCAACCCGCGGCGTGCGGTCCAGCGAGCGACCAACGCGGTGATCGTTCGGATTGCCTTCTTTTTCGTCGGCTCGGTCTTTCTGCTCGTTGTGATCTTGCCGTGGACGGCCGGGGAACTCGGCGCGTCACCCTACGTGGCGGCGTTGAAGGAGATGCAGATCCCGGGTGCCGACCACATCATGAACACGGTCGTGCTGATCGCGGTCTTCTCCTGCCTGAACTCAAGCCTGTACACCGCGTCTCGAATGCTTTTCGTGCTCGCCGCCCAGCAGGAGGCACCGAGCCGGCTGGCCAGACTCAGCTCGCGCGGTGTCCCGCATCTGGCGGTGCTGTTGTCGTCGGTGGTTGGCTTCGCGGGGGTGGTCATGGCGCGGGCAGCCCCCGACACGGCGTTCATCTTCCTGCTCAACTCGTCCGGTGCCGTGGTCCTGTTCGTGTACCTGCTGATCTCGCTGTCGCAGATCGTGCTGCGCCGCCGGACGCCACCGGAGATGTTGCGGGTGAAGATGTGGTTCTTTCCTCTGCTTTCTGTCCTTGCCCTGGCCGGGATCATCGCGGTGCTGGTGCAGATGGCATTCGACGACGCTGCCCGCAGCCAGCTCTGGTTCGGTCTGGTGTCCTGGGGCGTGGTGATCTTGCTGTACTTTGCTGTCAAGCGGTGGCGCGGGTCAGCGGGAACGCTGGACGAACCGTCGAGTGCCCAGCGAGAGCCGATGCCGGTGCTTGCCGCAACTGAGCCGCTGTCGATGGCCGAGGTTTACCACGAGCTGAGACGCGGCGACGCGTTGCCCCGGCTCGGCGTGCAGTTCAGCCCGGTGCCCCAGGGCCGCTAACCCCCGCTAGCCCCGCTCATCCAGGTGCGTGGCAGCAACGGCGCGGTCGACCCGGTGCCGTCGACTACTGCGCTGTGGGCCAGGGTTTTCAACCCGCTGGCCCCAGCTACCCCAGCTACCCCGGCGGCCACCGGCGTGGCGCCCGTCAGCTTGCAGGCTGATGGGCTCCCTTCTTGGTCAGAGTCCAGGTATTCGTAGCGGTAGCTGCGGTCGATCCGTCCCGACCGCCGACGTCGCCGATGCGCACGTTCCCGGGTGGCCGTGCTGGTCGCCGCGGCTGTGGCGCGATCGGGCTGTGCAGCCCTCAGTTCGCTGCGGACGCTCATCGTCGAGGCGGATCCGGTGTCGGGGCCACCGCCCACCAGGTAGGGGTAGATCAGATCGCCGGCACTCTCGGTGCCCACCACCAGTGGCGGCGTCGGCGGCAGGGCGGGCGCGGAGCCGGGAGTGGCCGTGGCCACGGGTGCCAGGGTGGCCGCCGGGGCCGTGGCGGGCAGACCCGGAGCTGCGGTGACGCCGGCGACTGGCGCGGCCGCCGGCGCCATCGTGTCCGGGACGGCAGGCCCCGGGGTGGGGATCTGCGACAGGCCGGCCAGCCCGGACAGCCCCGCGAGGCCGCTCGCGGACGCGGCAGGAAAGACCAGGCCGATCGAGGCCTCCGCCAACGACGTCAGCGGTTGCGAGAGCCCCAGGATCGCTTCGCCTGCCCAGTGCGGGGCAAGCGTCCACAGCACCGGATCGCTCAACAACTTGGTCATCGCCCCGGACGGATTCGACCCGAAGTTCGCCAGATCGCCCTGAACGGCGCTGGCGATTTCGTCTAGTCGGGTCTCCCACCAGCTGAGTTTCCAGACGTTGCCGTTGTCCTGGTTGCTCGCCGCGGTGGCGCCGGGGTGGCGGTCGCGCTGCGGGGTGATGTTGGCTTGCAGGATCGGCGGCGCCGGGCTGGTCTGCGGCGTCGACGCCACAGCGGTGGCCGACACCGTATGGTAGGTCGCCATGGTGGTGGCCGCCTGGATCCACATCCGTACGTAGTCCGCTTCGTTCAGCGTGATCGGGACGGTGTTGATCCCGAAGAAGTTCGTGGCCACCAGCATCGCGTGAACGGCATGGTTGGTAGCCAGTTCGGCCAGCGTCGGCATCGCGGCCAACGCGGTGGTGTAGGCGCCGGCCGCCGTCTCATGCCGGGCGGCCGCTGCCGCGCTGTCGGCGCTGGCCTGCATCAGCCACGCCAGATACGGCACGTTTGCCGCCACATACGACTCCGCGCTGGGCCCCTGCCACGCATCCGCCTGCACCGCAGCCAGCATCGCGCTGAGCTCGTCGGCGATCGCTGCGTATTCGGCGCTTAACGCGTCCCACTCGCCCGCCGCCGCTAGCAGCGATCCCGGCCCCGGACCACTGCTCAACAGCGCTGAATACACCTCCGGTGGCGAAGCCATCCAGATTGACTCCGTCGCCACCAGGGCGCCCTCCCTCTGTACCCGAGTACGGATAACCGCAAATCCAGACGATCCACAGGGTATTCGCTAGAGATACGGATGTCGACACCCATATCTTCCGTATCTGAGCATCCGATTGGTGCAGGTGAGGATCAGCGGTCGGACAGTCGGACCAGAAAGCCACTCACGACCAGGGTTCGGGCCAGCTCTATCTGCTGGGCCGCGGTGAGCCCGGGCAGGTCGCACACCCGAAACGGCTCGGTGCTTCGCGACAGAAACCGCACCGCCGCTTCGTGGTCACCACCGGCGCTGATCAGCAATTGGGCGAACTGCAGGGCAACGCCGCCGGGAACGGTCGTCACCCGGGAATACAGCGGCTGATGCTTGACCACCAGAGTCTGTCCGTCGATTCCGACGGCATTCGAGGTTGGTCCGACCGGTGGGCATCGGCCGCGCCGGACCAGGAGGTCCTCCAGCGCGCCGAGGCCTTCTGCGATGACGCCCGGGTCCTCGGCAATGCTGAGTGCGTCGTGCACGAGGCCGCGTAGGCCGGCACGGATCTCGGGGTCGTCCAGATAGCGCGGCGGCAGCCGGGTGTGGATGCGGTCGTCGCGCAAACTCAGCAGATGCAGCGCATGGGTGACCAGGGTGAGCACCGTCGGCACGTGGATTCCGACGGTCAAGTGCACTGACGGCTCCGCGGTTGTCTCAGCCGCATGGATTCGACCGCGCGGCAGATACAGGACGTCGCCGGCGTCCAGGCGCAGCTCGGTTGCCTTACCCGGCTCGGCTGGCACCGGCAGGTCTTCGGCTGCGACCTCCTGTCGGCGCTGCATCTGATGCGGCGGCACAGTGGTGTCGTCGTAGAAATGCCAGGTCTTGGATCCGTGGATCTGCAGGATCAGCACGTCGTGGTGGTCGTAGTGGGGAAGGAAGCCCGTTGATCCGGATGGCGTGATGTAGGCGTTGACCTGCGTCGGGAAGTTCAGTTCAACCTCGATGGCGTGCGACAGCGAGGTGATGGTGCGGACGTAGCGCTCGAGATTGTCTACGACGATGGTGTAGCCGTCGGCGAAGTCGTGGTGGATCCGGGCGAGGTCGAGGCTGCCGTCGCTGAGCCGGTAGGTGTCGGCCCCCTGGTGTTCGTCGCCTCGCACCAGCCGCACCGCAGTCGGTTCCGGCTGGAGCTGCTCCAAGAGTTGGTCGGCCGCCGACGATCCGGGCAACAGCCGGTCGAAGTAGCCGGGGTCGCGGCGGGTGATGTGGTAATGCGCCAGCGTCCAGATGTCGTCGAGGAAGGCCTGCACCGACAGCGGCGCCAGCAACCAGGCCAGCGAGAACTCGACACCCTCCCCGCGGTCCGCTGTTTCCGCAGTCGGCCAGCGTTGGCAAAACTGCATGATCAACGGGCTTTCGTCAGCAGTACGGCCTGCTCGAACGGCAGCCGCGCGAAGATCGAACGCCAGCCCGTTACCACGTGCGGTGCCGCTTCCGCCCTGGTCGTCACTCTGGGTTCGGTGACGGCGAAGGTTCTGCCGTAGCGCCGCAGCCGCCCGCCGCCCGCCGCGGTGATGTTCTTCAGCCAGTCACGGTTCGGGCCGTAGGTCAGCAGGATCGCCACCCCGTCGTCGGTGCTGAACACACTCAGCGGAGTGTGGTAGACCCTGCCGGAGCTGCGGCCGACGTGCTCGAGGATCCCGAACGTCGGCAGCCAGCCGGCCCACAGCCGTTGGATCGGGTTGGTGACATGCCGGTTGAACCGAGCCAGCCATTGCGGTAGTTGCATGACTGCCATCCAACGCGCGGAGGCGGCTCTGACTCAAGTCTCTCGGGCTGGAACACTGGTGGGCGTGCCGAGCATCGACCAGTCGACCCGCAGCGCACGCACCTCGGCGGCGCTGTTCGACGCCGCTTGTGCGGTCATCCCCGGCGGAGTGAACTCGCCGGCGCGGGCGTTCACGTCGGTGGGTGGCATACCGCGTTTCATTACCGAGGCACACGGCTGCTGGCTCACCGACGCCGACGGCAACCGCTACGTCGACCTGGTCTGTTCGTGGGGGCCGACGATCCTCGGCCATGCCCATCCCGCGGTGGTGGAGGCGGTCCGGCAAGCCGCCGCGCGCGGCCTGTCGTTTGGTGCGCCGACGTCGGCCGAAACCGAGCTGGCAGCCGAGATCATCGCCCGGGTGCCGCCGGTGGGCAAAGTCCGGCTGGTCAACTCCGGTACCGAGGCGACCATGAGCGCGTTGCGGCTGGCCCGCGGCTTCACCGGTCGGGCCAAGGTCGTCAAGTTCTCCGGCTGTTACCACGGCCACGTCGACGCGCTGCTCGCCGACGCCGGTTCCGGAGTGGCCACCCTCGGGCTGCCGTCGTCACCGGGTGTCACCGGCGCGACCGCAGCCGACACGATCGTGTTGCCCTACAACGACATCGACAGTGTGGCAGCAGTATTCGCTCGGTTCGGCGATCAGATCGCCGCCGTCATCACCGAGGCCAGTCCCGGCAACATGGGCGTGGTGCCGCCGGCGCCGGGCTACAACGCCGCGTTACGGGCGATCACCGCCGAACACGGTGCGCTGCTGATCTTCGACGAGGTGATGACGGGATTTCGGGTCAGTGCCAGCGGTTGGCACGGCATCGATCCGGTGGCCGCGGATCTGTTCACCTTCGGCAAGGTGATCAGCGGCGGGCTACCGGCCGCGGCGTTCGGCGGGCGTGCCGAGGCGATGGACCGGCTGGCGCCGCTCGGGCCGGTGTATCAGGCCGGCACGCTGTCCGGAAACCCGGTGGCCACCGCCGCCGGGTTGGCGACGTTGCGCGCCGCCGATTCCGATGTGTACGCCACGCTGGACGTCAACGCGGATCGGCTGGCGGCGTTGCTATCGAGCGAGCTGACGGCTGCCGGTGTGCCGCACCAGATTCCACGTGCAGGCAACATGCTGAGCGTGTTCTTCGCCGAGTGCCCCGTCACCGATTTCGCCGCCGCCCGCGCCAGCCAAACCTGGCGGTATCCGGCGTTTTTCCACGCGTTGCTCGACGCGGGCGTCTACCCGCCGTGCAGCGCGTTCGAAACATGGTTCGTCTCCGATGCCCTCACCGGGGAAGCCTTCGACCGGATCGCCGAGGCGCTGCCCGGGGCGGCTCGAGCCGCCGCCTCTGCGCGGGAGAACAACGCCTGATGGCCGAGCAGACCCGCGTCCATCTCGTGCGCCACGGCGAGGTCGACAACCCGGCCGGCATCCTGTATGGGCGACTGCCGGGGTTTTCATTGTCCGACACCGGAAGAGCGCAAGCCGCCGCTGTCGCCGACGCGCTGGCCGACCGCGATGTCGTCGCGGTGATCGCCTCCCCGCTGCAGCGCGCCCAGGAGACCGCGGCACCGATCGCGGCGCGGCACAATCTGGCGGTCGACACCGACGCCGACCTGATCGAGTCTACGAATGTGTTTGAAGGCAAACGTATTTCGGTCGGCGACGGGGTTTGGCGCGACCCGCGGCTGTGGTGGTATCTGCGCAACCCGTTTACCCCGTCATGGGGCGAGCCGTACACCCGGATCGCGGCGCGGATGGCGACCGCGGTGGACAAGGCGCGCGCCCGCGCAGCCGGCCACGAGGCGGTCTGCGTCAGCCACCAGCTGCCGGTGTGGATGCTGCGGCTGTATCTGACTCACAGGAGGCTCTGGCACTACCCGGGGCGGCGCCAGTGCGCGGTGGCGTCGGTGACATCCCTGACCTACGACGGCGACCGGCTGGTCGGCGTCGAATACCGTGTCCCGGCCGGCGGTTGACGATGCGGACGCCAGTGGTGGTCGGGGCGGCGGGCACAGCGCTGACAGCGCTGATTGCCTGCTGCGCCGGTTGTTCGGTCGGCGACGACGCCGTCACCCGCGGCGGCGGCACGTTCGAGTTCGTCGCCCCCGGCGGCAAGACCGATATCTTCTACGACCCGCCCGACGCCCGTGGCCGCCCCAGTGCGGTCAGCGGCCCCGACCTGATGGACCCGGCACACACCCTGAACGTGGACGGTTTCGCTGGCCAGGTCGTGGTTGTCAACGTCTGGGGGCAGTGGTGCGGGCCGTGTCGCACCGAGATCGGCCAGCTGCAAAAGGTTTACGACGACACTCGCGCCGACGGGGTGGCCTTCCTGGGCATCGACGTCCGTGACTACGACCCGCAAGCTCCGCAGGATTTCGTCAAAGACCGGCATGTGACCTACCCGTCGATCTACGACCCGGCGATGCGCACCATGATCGCGTTCGGTGGCAAGTACCCCTCCTCGGTCATTCCGGCCACCCTGGTGTTGGACCGGCAGCACCGGGTCGCTGCGGTGTTCTTGCGTGAACTGCTCGCCGAAGATCTGCAACCGGTGGTGCAGCGGCTGGCCGCCGAACACGGTGCCGGCGAGCCGATTCCGCCTGGACCGCAATGACCGGGTTCGCGCAGATCGCCGCGTCCGGATCGCTGCTGTTGGCCCTGGCGGTGTCGGTGCTGGCCGGGTTGGTGTCGTTCGCTTCCCCGTGTGTGGTGCCGCTGGTGCCGGGCTACCTGTCGTATCTGGCCGCCTTGGTAGGTGGCGTCGGGGCCTACGAACAGCAGCAGCCGCGCACCGCCAGGTGGCGGGTTGCCGGGTCGGCGGCGCTGTTCGTCGGCGGGTTCACCGCGGTGTTTGTGCTCGGCACTGTCGCCGTACTCGGCATGACCACCACAGTGATCGCCAATCAGGTGCTGCTGCAACGGGTCGGCGGTGCGCTGACCATCCTGATGGGTCTGGTGTTCGTGGGCTTTGTCCCGGCTCTGCAGCGGCAGGTCCGGTTCAGCCCGCGGCAGTTGACTACGGTGGCCGGTGCGCCGCTGCTGGGTGCGGTGTTCGCGCTGGGCTGGACCCCGTGCCTGGGGCCGACGCTGACCGGGGTGATCGCCGTCGCCTCAGCCACCGACGGCGCCAGCGTGGCTCGCGGTGTGGTGTTGGTGATCGCCTACTGCCTGGGCCTGGGGGTCCCGTTCGTGGCGCTGGCGTTCGGATCGGCGGCCGCGGTGACTGGGCTGGGCTGGCTGCGCCGGCATACCCGGGCCATCCAGATCTTCGGTGGTGTGCTGCTGGTCGCCGTCGGTGCCGCACTGCTCACCGGTGGGTGGAACGGCTTCGTGTCCTGGCTGCGCGATGGTCTGTTCTCCCGGGTCTCCGACGTGAGGTTGCCGCTCTAATGGCCCTCATGGCGCGAGCATGCACAAAATCGCACTCGCGAGGCCCGCGCCGTGCGAGTTTGCGCATACTCGCGGCCAGAATCCGCAACCTCTGGCGGGCGCTGACCTCGATGGGCACCGCGTTGGTGCTGTTGTTCCTGCTCGCGCTGGGCGCCATCCCGGGTGCGCTGCTGCCGCAGCGCAACCTCAACGCCGGCAAGGTCGACGAATACCTGGCGCTGCATCCGGTGATCGGTCCCTGGCTGGATCGGGTGCAGGCGTTCGACGTGTTCGCCAGCTTCTGGTTCACCGCCATCTATGTGCTGCTGTTCGTGTCTCTAGTCGGTTGCCTGACACCGCGGATCGTCGAGCACCTGCGGAGCCTGCGCGCTACGCCGGTGCCGGCCCCCCGCAACCTGGTCCGATTGCCTAAGCACGCTAGCGGCCAATTCGTCGGCGAGCCAACGGCGCTCGCGGCGATCATGGCCGGGCAGCTGCACGGCTGGCGCCGCGTCATTCGGGCCAGGTCGCAGGGGGCTGATGCCGGCACCGCGGAGGTGTCGGCCGAAAAAGGTTACCTGCGCGAATTCGGCAACCTGGTCTTTCATTTCGCGCTGCTCGGGCTGCTGGCAGCGGTGGCGACCGGCACGATGTTCGGCTACGAGGGCAACGTGATGGTCGTCGCGGACGGTGGCGCCGGTTTCTGCTCCGCCTCCCCGGCCGCGTTCGACTCGTTTCGCGCCGGCACCACCGTCGACGGCACCTCGCTGCACCCGATCTGCCTTCGGGTCAACGACTTCGCCGCGGACTACCTGCCGTCCGGGCTGGCCATTTCGTACGTGGCGAACATCGACTATCAAACCGGCGACGACCTGGCTCGGGCGCGTTGGCACCCCTACCGGCTGACGGTGAACCACCCGCTACGGACCGGCGGTGATCGGGTGTATCTCCAGGGCCACGGCTATGCACCCACCTTCACTGTGACGTTTCCGGACGGGCAGACCCGCGCGGCGACGGTGCAGTGGCGACCGGACAACCCGTTGACGCTGTTGTCGTCGGGTGCGGTGCGCATCGACCCGCCCGCCGGCCTGTACCCGGATCCCGCTGAACGCCGCCGACAGCAGATCGCGATTCAGGGCTTGTTCGCGCCGACCGAACAGCTCGACGGCACCCTGTTGTCGTCGGCATTCCCCGCACTGGACAATCCCGCCGTGGCTATCGACATCTTCCGCGGCGACGCCGGGCTGGACACCGGGAGGCCGCAGCTGCTGTTCAGCCTGGACTCCCGGCTGATACACCAGGGCCGGTTGGTCAAGGTGCGCCGGACCAACCTGCGGATGGGGGAGCAGGTTCGCCTCGATGACGGCACCACGGTCCGTTTCGACGGTGCCGTACCGTTCATCAACGTGCAGGTATCTCACGACCCCGGCCAGGTCTGGGTGCTGGTGTTCGCCATGACGATGATGGCCGGGCTGGTGGTGTCGCTGGTGGTGCGCCGGCGCCGGGTGTGGATCC
>NZ_JBYCLE010000267.1:0-9362 GCF_057473765.1 Mycobacterium sp. TH-M106
GCAAGCGCGGCGGAGCCGGGCGCAGCGGGTCACCACCCGACGACCCAGTGGTGACCGCAAGCGCGGCGGAACCGGGCGCAGCGGGTCACCACCCGACGACCCAGTGGTGACCGCAAGCGCGGCGGAACCGGGCGCAGCGGGTCAGCCTGCCTGACGCAGTGCGACGCATGGCTACAGGTCGTTACCTGCGTAGGACAGGTTGAAGCTTTTGTTGGTCAGCGGGAAGTCGGGGACGATGGTGTCGGTCATGGCTACTGGCAGCGCGGGCCAGTTGAACCAGGACGGGTCGACGATTTTGGCGCGAGTTATCACCCCGTAGGGATCGATTTCGACTCGGTGCACGATGGTGCCGCGCCATCCCTCCACGATCCCGACCCCACTGCTTGCTCCGCTCGCACCCGGCAACGGTTCGTCTAAATCGATCGGGCCATGGTGGGTCTCAATGATGTTGCAGGCCAGTGCGGTCGAAGCGGCGAACTCGTCGCGGCGGACGGTATAGCGGGCGAGTACGTCGCCGGCGGTTGCCTCTATCTCATCGACCGGCAGTGCGGTAGTGGGATGGTCGAGCCGGGCATCGGTGCGCAGCCTACTGGCACGTGCGACATAGCCCAGACACCCCAGCATGCGAGCGTCGTCGCGGTCCAACACCGAAGTCTCGGCGAACCGTTCGTAGACGATCGAGTTTTTGAGGGTGAGTTCGGCTATCTCGGCGATGTCAGCGGCCAGCGACCGCAACCGTTGTGGGTCGGGAAGTTCCCGCAGCATCACCCCGCCGGGCCGGATGGCATCCCGAAGAAGCCGGTGCCCGGTGGTGCGGGCGTTGACCCGCAGCAGTTGTTCCCGCACGTGTTGCGCGTGGGAGTTAGCCAAGCCGAATCCGACGTCGTTGGCCAACGCGCCCAGATCCGCAGCGTGGTTGTAGATCCGTTCAAGTTCGACGAGCAGGGCCCGTAGTCGATGCACAGGCTCGGACAGTTCGACACCCAACGCGTCCTCGACCGCGAGGGCGTGTGCCAGCGCATGACCCGCGGCGGTATCACCGCTGACCCGTTCGGCCAGCTCGACCGCGCCATCGGCCAAGCGTCCCTCGAAGAGTCGTTCGACCCCGCGGTGGACGAACCACAGCCGGATCTTGAGCCGCAACACGGACTCGCCCACCACCGAGAAACGGAAGTGGCCTGGTTCGATCAAGCCGGCGTGAATCGGTCCGACCGGGATCTCATACACCCCGGTCCCGTCCACGGTCAGAAACGGGAAGCGGTCTTTTCCGGTGAAGTCCGGGGGCGGACCGGCCTGCTGCCGCATCGGATACCAGTCGTCGGGCCAGTGGGCGTGTCGGACCAGCCGATGCGGGAGCGGATGGCCGATTGGGGTTATCCCGAACAGGTCGGCTATTTCCCGCTCAAAGCGACTGGCCGGAAACGACAGATTCGCAAGCGAGGGAATCGACGGTTTATGTGCCGGCACGGGCACGGTCAGTTCGACCCGTCGATCCGGCCGGCCAGCCAGGAAAAGGTACACCACGCGCAGCGCCTCGCCGTCGTCGTGCGCGGCGACCAGCCCGAGCCGGAATCCAGCTCCGAGTAGTTCCTCGGCGGCATCAGCTAGCTCATCACCGGTGACCGTCCGGCTGATCTTGTGCGCTGTGATCATCGCGCAGCCCACTGACCTGCGGCGGTGTCGAACAATGCGGCGAGGGGCCCGATGGTCACCCCCAGGATCACCGAGATCACGACACCGGCCAGCAGTGCGCCGGCCACCGTGCCGGGTACCGGGATCGCCGGTGCTTGCGGAGACGCAGCCCCGAACAAGATGTGTCCGGAGTTTTTGGTCAGCGCCGCGAACGCCACCACGACCAGCAGCAACGTAAGTCCCAGAGCCCAGGCCAGTCGCGCGTCGGCAAGGGATCGGGCGATCGCCAACTCGCTGGCGAACATCGCAAAGGGCGGCAGTCCGAGCAGCACGATGATTCCGGCTGCGAAGGTGGAGCCGACCAGCCGGGAGCGGGCCAACACCCCGGTGATTTCGGCGATGGTCGTCGAGTCGTGGGCGGCCTGCAGCTGGCCGCCGGCCAGGAAGAGCACGGTCTTGCCGACACCGTGCGCCAGCACGTGTAGCAGCAGCGCGGCGATCGCCAATCCGGTTCCCGCGGCGGCGGCGATTGCGATCAGGCCCATGTTCTCCATCGACGAGTAGGCCAGCATCCGTTTGAGGTCGCCAGTCACGGTAAGCAGTAGCGCCGCTACCAGCACCGTCGCCAGCCCGGCGGCGAGCAGCGCTCCGCGCAGAAACCCGGAGCCGACGGCGGCGTCGACGATGGGTCTGATTCGAACGAGCACAGAGAATGCCACCGACAGAAGCACCCCGCTCATCAATGCCGACACCGGTGCCGGCGCCTGGCTGTGCGCGTCGGCCAGCCAGGTGTGGAACGGAACCAGGCCCACCTTCGCGCCGTACCCGACGACGAGCAGCGCACCCGCGAGGCGGGTGATAGCGGGATCGAGCGTCGCGGCCTGCGTCGACAGCACGTCGAGATGCAGTGCGACTTGACTGCCTGCTCCGCTGTGGCGCGCAGCGAAATACATCAGGATGGTGCCAAGAAACGCGATGGCGATACCGACCGAGCAGATCACCACATATTTCCAGGTCGCCTCCAGTGCGGTTCGGGTTCTGCGATGTCCGACCAGAAACGCGGTCACCACGGTGGTGGCTTCGACGGCGACCCAGATCACCCCGATGTCGTTTGCCGAGACGGCGAGCGCCATGGCCGCAACAAAAGCCGGTGCGAGGGCGCCGTAGAGGTGCGCACCGCGGCGGTCGGTGTGCTGGTTGCGCAGTTCGGTGTTGATGTAGCCGATGCTGGCCCAGGTGGCCAGTGTGGCGACGATGCCGATGATGATCAACATGGTCGCCGAAAGTGCGTCGGCGCGCAGTACACCACCCAGCGCCAGGCGCTGTTGGCCGTCGAGCTGAAATCCCAGGCCGATCCCACTTCCGAGCACCACCAACGCCGATAAGACGGTGGCGGTCGCGGTCCAGGGACGCCAGCCTGCGACGACAGCGCAGGCGGCGGCGATCACCGGCGAGAGGATCGGCAGCAGGATCAGGAATGCCATCTAGTCCTCATCTAGTCCCGTAGTTCCTGCAGTTGGTCCAGGTCTGCGCCGCCAAACATGCGACGCAGCCGGCCGGTAAGAATCCCGAGCACAATCAGCGCGAACAGCACGTCCAGTGAGACGCCTAGTTCCACGATCGGCGGCACCCCGGCGGTAAGCAGGAACGCAACCGCTGTGATCCCGTTGTCCAGCATCAGGAATCCTGCCGCCTGAGAAATCGCATGCCGACGGGTCACCATCAAAAACAGCGCTATCAAGATTGCCGCAAGCGCGGCCGGCGCCGCCGCGGTCGTCGCGGTCGGCTGCAGGTGGACCACCGGCGAGGCCACCGCGAACGCCGTCACCACCAACCCGGTGGCGATCAGCAGCGACGCGCTGGTGTTGATCAGCGGCGTTGCTTCGCGCTGCTCTTGGCGTTCGACGCCGACCGCCCGCACCAGCAGCCACGGCAGGAGAACCGCGCGCACGGCGAACATCAACATTCCGATCCCGATCAGCTCCCAATCGTGGTCATGGGCGCCGCGTATCTCCGGAATCGCCACCAGCGCGACGCCCTGAACCGCGAGCAACCGCACGATCGACGGCAGGTCACGACGCCAGATGATCAACACTGCGGCCAGCAGCACGCCGCCGGCCGCCAAGTCGATCAGGCTCACATAGTTGGTCATCGGATCAGCTTTGGCCGGTGAAGAAGTTCGCCGACGTGACCGCCAGCAGCGCCAACAGAAACGAGCCGGCCAGCAGTTCCGGCACCCGGAACAGCCGCAGCTTGGCGATGAAAACCTCGGCGAAAGCCAGGGTGCTTGCGAACACGACGACCTTGACGGCAATCGCGGCGGTACCGATCAACACGGCGACGCCATCCGGGTGCACACCGGCTACGCCCCACGGAAAGAAGAGGTTCGCCAGCAGCGCCAACAAAATCGTGAGCCGCATGCCGCCGGCCCATTCGACCAGGGCGAGCTTCGGGCCGGCGTATTCCAGCACCATCGCCTCGTGAACCATGGTCAGCTCGAGGTGGGTGGCCGGGTTATCCACTGGCAGCCGACCGGTTTCGGCGATGATCACGATCGCCAGCGCGACGAACGCCAACACCCCGGCCAGTGAGATCACCTGCCCGGGGTTGGCCAGTGAGTTCGCGACGATGGCTCCGAGGTTGGCGGAGCCGGCCGGGATCGACAACGCGAACACCGCAAGCAGGATGGTGGGTTCGACCAGCGCGGCGATGGTGATCCCTCGGCTGGCACCCATTCCGCCGAACGCCGCGCCGGTGTCAATGCCGGCCAACGCCAACGCCACAGTGCCCAGGAACAACAGCCCGACAACGGCGACCAGATCAGCCACCGGATCCAGCGGTGAGCCGGTCGCAACCAGCGGGGCGACAGCAGCGATCAGCAGGGTGCTGCCCGCCAGCACCGCCGGGGCCACGGCGAACACTAATGTGGTGCCCTCCGGGATGATCGACTGTTTGCCCATCTGCTTGCGCAAGTCCCGCAACGGCTGCAGCACCCCGGCACCGGACCGGCCCTCGGCGCGCGCCCTGACCTGGCGCATCACGCCGACAACCAATGGCGCACCGATCATCACAGCGCCCAGTTGGATAACGCCGGCGAGATAAGACGTCGCGGTCATCGTGCTGCCAGCAGGACGATCAGCACTCCGAGGGCACCGTAGGCCAGGTAGAGGTGCACGCTTCCGGTGTGTGCGGCGCGGATCAGCCGGGCGCAGCCCGCCACCACGGCCAACAGCGGGCGGTATAGACGTTCTTCGATGACATCGGTTGACCGCGCCCGGTAAGCGATCCTGTCGACCAGGTAGCGGGAGCTGGCCAGATGGACGACCTCGATGTCGGTGTCGGGCTGCAGTAGATCGTCGAAGACACGTTGCAGCGGCTGCGCGAACGAGGTCGCGGTGTACTGCATGCGTGGGCTCAGTTCACCGGCGCCACATCCCCACAGCGGCAATGTCACTGGGTCCGGGCGGTGACCGCTACGCCAGCGGGTAAAGGCCACGACCACCAAGGCGGCTATGCCGAGCGCACCGGCAAGCAGACCAGGGCCCACAGATCCATCGAGGCCAGGCAGCCGCAGAAACGCGCCGAACCCTACACGACCACCGTCTCGGGCGGCGGGCAGCACATCCAGCACACGGTTGAGCACCGCGGCGACCACGCCCGGGGCCACGGCCAGCACGACGCATCCGATCGAGGCCAGTGCCATCGCGGTGGTCATGCTGGCGGGTGCCTCCCGCGCACTGGCCGCAGCATCCGAGCGGGGACGCGCCAGGAATCCGATGCCGAACGCTTTCACCATCGCGGCAATCCCGAGTCCTGCGGTGAGTGCCACAGCCCCAACGGCCAGTGGCATTGCCAGGTCAACGACAGCGTCGTGATCGGCCCCGGTGTGGATGAGCGACTGTACCAGTAGCCACTCGCTGACGAACCCCGCACCCAGCGGCAATCCGGATGCTCCGATTGCAGCGACGCCGAAAAGCATCGTCGTAGCAGGCATTCGGCGAGCAAGTCCGCCAAGCTGATCGAGGTCACGCAGGCCGGTGGCGACCAACACCGACCCTGCACCCATGAAGCCGAGGCTTTTGAACGCAGCGTGTGCGATCAGGTGCAGCAGCGCCGCGGTCATCGCGACGACGGCGGCCGCGCACGCGCCGCTGGCCGACAGCAGGGTCGACAAGCCGAGCGCGAGCACGATCAATCCCATGTTCTCGGTCGTCGAATACGCCAGCAGCCGTTTGAGATCGGTGGCCACCGATGCCTGCAGCACCCCGTAAATCGCCGATGTGCCACCAACGACCAACAGCGCTACCCCCCACCAGCGCGGGCCGGGGGCGAGCAGTTGCAGATCGACGCGAATGATGCCGTACACGCCCAGATTGACCATTGCCGCGCTCATCAGCACCGACACCGCGCTGGGTGCCTCCGAATGCGCCCACGGCAGCCAGGCATGCAAGGGCAACAGACCCGCCTTGGACCCGAACCCGGTGAGGGTCAACACGAACACCGCGGTCCGTACACCATCGGGTACCGCCCCGATATCGGCGAAGATGTCCGTCCCGGCCGAGGCTGCCAGCATCATCATCCCGAACAGGATTGCGACGAAACCTAATTGGGTCATCACGGCATAGACGATGCCGGCGGAACGAACCCGGTCGCGATCGTGGTCGGTCAGCAGCAACACAAGCGACGTAATCGCCATCAACTCCCAGCCCCACAGGAATGTGGCCACCGACCCGGCGGCGGTGACCAGCAGCAGCGCACCGACGAACACCGGCAACACCACCAGCGGGACCCCGCCTAGCTTTTCCCGGCGGGCGTACCCGATCCAATAAACGCCGACGAGAGCCGCGGCCGCACCGGTGATCACCATGAAGAAACCACCGAGCGGGTCGATCGCGAGCTGCAGGCCAGCCAGCGGCAGCAACCCGCCGATGCGAACCGGCGGCGGCGGGGCGAACAGGCCGGTCAGCCCGGACCCGACACCGGTCGCCCCGACCGCGGCGGTCGCGGCTCCGCTGACCCACACGACAGCAGATCTGCGTGCGGTCGATGCGGCGATGTCGCCGGCGGTGACGGTGACAGAAGCTGTCACCGGCCGGTCACCGACCGTAACGCGGCCACGATCTGATCGGGTCGCGGCGGGCAACCGGGGATTGCGATGTCGACGTCGACCACATCGCCGACCGCGCCAGCCACCCCGTACGCATCGGCGAACACGCCGCGGTTGAGTGCACAGTCACCACAAGCGATCACCATGCGGGGCTCGGGGGTGGCAGCGACGGTATTCCGCAGCGGCTCCACCATGTTGCGGGTCACCGCGCCGGTGGCCAGCAGCGCGTCGGCGTGTCGAGGCGACGCGACCAGCCGCGCACCGAATCGCTCGGCGTCATAGACCGGGCTGAACGCACCCGCGATCTCGATCTCGCAACCGTTGCAGGAGCCGACGTCGACGTGGCGCACCTGTAGCGACCCGCGCACCCAGGCGGGCGAGTCGGCCGTGACAGCCGGCCCGCCGTCTGCCGGCTCAACGATGCGCCCGACGCGAAAGATGCGGCTGAGCCAGCTCACCGCGCGGCTCGCAGATCATCTAATATGGCCGCCTGGTCGCTGAGCAGCCCGGCCAACACCTTGCGCGCAACCGCCAGCAATTCGGCGATCGTGGGTGAGGCGATGGAGTAAATCACCGTGCTGCCTTCCTTGGCCGTCACCACGACACCCGCACGCCGGAGCACCGCCAATTGCTGGGAGAGGTTCGACGGCTCCAACCCAACCTCGGGCAACAACTCACTGACCGTGCGATCACGTTCGACGAGTAGCTCAAGCAGCCTGATCCGGGCCGGATGACCCAGGGTTTTGAAGAACTCCGCCTTGAGTTTGTAAAGCGGCTCCGACATGTCAGGTGCCCGACGGCTTTCCGCGCTGTCGGGTGGGAGCTCGGGCACGCTGACTGACGTTATCAGGAGAATGCATGTAATTAAAATTTCTTCAACTGTTGGGACCCGGATCGAGAAGGGAGCCATGGCGCACGGTTGCCAGCAACATCAACGGTAAAAGGTAGGCATCTCACAGCATCGGTGGATGGAGGCCCTACCAAGTGCGCATTCACCACAATGACGAACTCGACGACGCCGTCCCGTGGCTGTCCGCGTTGCTGCACGGAGCGGATAGGGACGGTGCTGCGCGCGACATGGTGAAGGCCTTTGCCAATGAGGTGGCTGGCCTGGTTGAAAGCCTTGGGCGGCTTGCTATCTCGTCGCTTACAGATCAGGAGCCGGCTCAGCTGGCTGCCGTCGTCCCCGCGCGTTTGACCCAGCCGAAATATGTCGGAACCGGTCGCGGTAGCCAGGGAACTTCCAGCTACTACCAGATGAATTTCCAGACAGCACCTATACGCTCCGCCGCGTGTTCCGTCGTCGTGCTGGCTATGTGACTGCGTTCGATACCGGGAGCGAACGCCGCATGAACCCACCGGCAGTTCACCCAGGCGGTTGTTCGCCGTGGCGCTGTTGATGGTCGTTGTCGCGGATTATGGAAGAGGTCACGCGGTATGGATTTTGGGGCAGTCCCGCCGGAGATCAATTCGGCGCGAATGTATTCGGGCGCAGGGCCCGGGCCGATGCTCGCGGCGGCTGAAGGCTGGGACGCCTTGGCGGCCGCACTGTATTCGGCTGCCTCGTCGTACGCTTCGGTGACATGGGATCTCGTCAGCGGTGACTGGCATGGTCCCTCGGCGGCGGCAATGGGGGCCGCAGCCAAACCTTATGCCGCGTGGCTGAGCCGGACCGCCGATCAGGCCCAGCAGTCTGCGACGCAGGCAAAGTCGGCAGCGGCCGCCTACGAGACCGCGTTCGCGGCCACTGTGCCGCCGCCGGTGATCGCCGCCAACCGCAGCCTGTTGGCGACCCTGATCGCGACCAACCTGCTGGGCCAGAACACCGCGGCGATCGCGGCCACCGAAGCGCACTATGCCGAGATGTGGGCCCAAGACGCCGCCGCCATGTACTCCTACGCAGGGGCGTCGTCCGCCGCGACCAAGCTCACCCCGTTCACCGAGCCGCCGCAAACCGCGAAGGGGGGCGCGGCGGCCCAGTCGGTAGCGACGGCTCAAGCGGTCGGGTCCAACGCCTCGACGCATGTGGCGCAGCTGACGTCGTTGATGCCGAACACATTGCAGAACATTGCAACCGCAGCCACCGCCAACCCTTTGAGCAACGCATTCACGGGGCTGGTCAATCTCTATTCCAAGATCACGGACGTGGTCCACACCCTCACCGGTCCCTACACCTTATTGGGATTATTGGCCACCGGTCCCGCCGGCTATTGGATTCTCGCGTCGGGGTTGTGGGGTATATCGCATAACACTGCGGGCGTCGCCGCAATACTTAGCGGCACGCCGCCGATCAGCGGAGTGCTGTCGCCGCTGCTGGGCCCGATGTCAGGTGGCTTCGCGTCGTCCGTGACACCGATCGGTCCGCCGGGTTTCGGCCCGGGGGTGGTGACGGCCAGCATGGGCCGCGCGGCGTCGGTCGGCGCATTCTCGGTGCCGGCCGGGTGGTCCTCGGCCGCACCGGAAATCAGGACTACCGCGGCACTGATGTCGGCTGGGGTAGGCGACGTCGCGCCCGCGATGGCGGCGGAGAGTCAGTCGAGCCTGCTCAGCGAACTGGGGCTGGCGACCCTGGCCGGGCGGGCGATGGGAGGTCCCGCGGCAGCCTCCGTCGCCGGCGCCAACG
>NZ_JBYCLE010000268.1:0-1916 GCF_057473765.1 Mycobacterium sp. TH-M106
CGAGCCGTGGCGCAAACTGTCCGCCAACCGCGACGACCGGGTGTTCGTGGTCAACAACGAGGTGTGGCAGACCGGGCAGGGTCTCATCGCCGCCCGCAGCATTGTCGACGATCTGCGCTGGGTGGATGCCCCGATCAACTAAATTCAGAAGTTCCAGTCCTCGTCTTCGGTGACGACGGCCTTGCCGATCACGTACGACGATCCGGAGCCGGAGAAGAAGTCGTGGTTCTCGTCGGCGTTAGGCGCGAGCGCCGACAGGATCGCCGGGTTGACGTCGGTCTCGTCGCGCGGGAACAGGGCTTCGTAGCCGAGGTTCATCAGCGCCTTGTTGGCGTTGTAGCGCAGAAACTTCTTGACGTCTTCAGTCAGCCCGACGCTGTCGTAGAGATCCTGGGTGTACTCCACCTCGTTGTCGTAGAGCTCGAAGAGCAGCTCGTAGGTGTAGTCCTTGAGCTCGGTCTGCCTGGCCGCATCCTCGAGCGCCAGCCTGCGCTGGAACTTGTAACCGATGTAGTAGCCGTGCACGGCTTCGTCGCGGATGATCAGCCGGATCAGATCGGCGGTGTTGGTCAGCTTCGCCCGGCTCGACCAGTACATCGGTAGGTAGAACCCGGAGTAGAACAGGAAACTCTCCAGCAGCGTGGACGCCACCTTGCGCTTGAGCGGCTCATCGCCCCGGTAGTAGTGCAGCACGATCTCGGCTTTGCGCTGCAGGTTGGGGTTCTCCTCCGACCAGCGGAACGCGTCGTCGATCTCGGCGGTAGAGCACAGCGTGGAGAAGATCGAACTGTAGCTCTTGGCGTGCACCGACTCCATGAACGCGATGTTGGTGAGGACGGCCTCCTCATGCGGGGTCAACGCGTCGGGAATCAAGCTGACCGCGCCGACCGTGCCCTGGATGGTGTCCAGCAGCGTCAGCCCGGTGAACACCCGCATGGTCAGCTGTTTCTCGTCGGCGGTCAGTGTCGCCCAGGAGGGCAGGTCGTTGGAGACCGGCACCTTCTCGGGCAGCCAGAAGTTCCCGGTCAGCCGATCCCAGACTTCGGCATCCTTGTCGTCGTGCACCCGGTTCCAGTTGATCGCCGACACCCGGTCGATCAGCTTCATGTTTTCGGTCACCAGAACCCCACTTCGTGCGGCCGCCGTTGCCAGTTGTACTCCGAACTCAAACACTACCCCTGGGGTAGGACAAGCCGGCGTAACACAAGGGATTGTGTTTGCGTGTCGTGATCAGCCGAGAACGGCGCGCTGCGGGCGGGCGGCCGGCGACCCCACTCCGAAAAACCGGTACTCCTCCGGCTTGACCTCGCGAGTGGCCTGCCAATACTGCCACGTCATGCCGCTCCACAGGGTCCGGTTGACCCCGTGTTCGTCGAGGTACCAGCTGGCGCAGCCGCCGGTGTTCCACACCGAGCGGCGCAGCTTGCGCTGCAGCTCCTCGTTGAATCGGTCCTGGGCGGCACGGGTGGGCGCCAGCGCCTGCGCGCCGGCCTTGTCGACCGCCGCGATCGCCTCGGTGACGTAGTGAATCTGCGATTCGATCATGAACACCACCGAGGTGTGGCCCAGCCCGGTGTTGGGTCCGAGGAGGAAGAACAAGTTGGGCACGTCGGCGACGGCGACGCCGCGGTGCGCCGAAACCCCCTCGCGGTTCCACCGGTCCACCAGGTCCTCGCCGCCCGGACCCAAGATGGCGACGTAGGTGTAGGAATCGGCGACATGGAATCCGGTGGCGTAGACGATGACGTCGACCGGGTACTCGGCGCCGTCGACGGTGACGATGCTCTCAGCGGCGATGCGGGCGATGCGCTTGGTGATCAGCCTGGATTTTTCACGTAGTTCGGTGTTGATGGGTGTCGCTAACGCGAAAGGTGCACTGCCACAAGGATAATCGGAGTGTTCGAGGCTCCATTATC
>NZ_JBYCLE010000269.1:0-3905 GCF_057473765.1 Mycobacterium sp. TH-M106
TCTTCAACTACGGCTACGAGGAGCATCCGCCGATGGGCCTGCCGCTGGCGGCATCCGACGAGCCGCACCGGTTCTTCATCCAGCTCTACCACCGCACCGCTGCCCAGGCCGATCTGAGGGGCAGACGGGTGCTGGAGGTCAGCTGCGGTCACGGCGGCGGCGCCTCGTATCTGGTGCGCACGCTGAACCCCGCCTCCTACACCGGACTGGACTTGAACCCGGCGGGCATCGAGTTCTGCCGGAGCAGACACCACGTGGCTGGCCTGGATTTCGTGCACGGCAACGCCGAGAACCTGCCCTTCGCCGATAAGTCCTTCGACGCGGTGCTCAACGTCGAAGCCTCGCACCTGTATCCGCACTTTTCGCGCTTTCTCGCGGAAGTGACCCGGGTGCTGCGCCCGGGCGGCCATTTCCTGTACGCGGATTTCCGCCGGCGCCGCGGTCTCGCCGAGTGGGACGCGACGCTGGCCGACGCCCCGCTGCGGCTGCTTTCCCGCACGGACATCGGTGCGCAGGTACTTCGGGGCAATGAGCTGAACTCGGCGCGCAAGCACGACCTGATCAGCCGGCACCAGGCGGCGATTCCACGCCGGTTGACCCGCTGTGCCAGCGACATGACCGACTGGGCGTTCAACGGCGCGCTGCACAGCGGGGAGTTCACCTACCGGGCGTATAGCTTCGCACGGGATTGACAGGGATTGATGTGGGATTGTCGCGGCACTGATTACAGCGAGCCCACCAGCTCTGCCCAGAACGCCGACAGGTCCGCCAACGCCGTACCGAACAGACCCGTCAGGCCGTCGGCCGGCAGGGTTGCCGTGCTGGGATCCACCGCGGGAGGCGAAGCGGGCATCGTCTCGAACGGCGGCCACCCCGGGTTGTTCGAATCGTTGAAATCGAAATTGAGCAGGTAGTGCTCTTGGAGGTGGATCTGCTCCGGCGTCGCCCAGTTGACATCGGGGTTTGTCGCGCTGTGTGTCTGCCACGCGGCAAGCCACGCGTCGATCTGCGGGTTCCCGGCCGGCAGGCTGCCGATGAGGCTCACGATCCCGGGGATGGTCAGCGGTTCAGGCACAGGGCACCCCAGCGGGCAGAGCGGGCTGCCCGGGGTGAACGGGTCGAAGGAGATGACCAGGGCCGCGAGCAGCGATTGAATCGTCTGGATAGGGGTGAGCGGGTCGAGAAGCTGGAGCGAGTCCGACGACGGTGACGCCATCAGGCTGTTGAGAAAGTCCGTCAACGGCTTGATCGGGTCCAGCGTGAATGTGGTGTTGGCCCACGGCATCTCGTATACGGTCTGCCCATCGGGCAGGGTGACCGCCGTCGTCGGCGCGAACGGGCCCGGCGGGACTCCCGGCGGGGTCTGCGGGGTCGGCCATTCGGCGTTGGCGTACGCCGGGCCACTGGGATCGTAGTAGCCGGGGTCGTCTGCAGCGGTGAACGTATATCCGCTCAGCAGCTGCGAAATCGGCACCTGTTGCCAGTTGTCATCCAGCGGAAACGGCACGAGGGCGCTGGTGGGCGAAAACGGCACTAGGCTGCTTCCGACCAACCCACCCCAGATGAGCTGGTCGATCGGGGTGATGCCGGTGATGGGGCTGGTCGGGAAGATGGGCATGCAGCTCTGGGCGTCGCACCATGGGCTGACCGGGAACTCCGCCTCCGCGTAACCCGTGAACTGGTCGGCGATACCGTTGGCCAGCACCGGGAACGGCAACAGCATGTTGGCCAGCGCGTAGTAATGCCCGATGTCGCCGGGGTCGGTTCCCCACAGGTTCGTCGCGCTCGGGACCAACCAGCTTCCGGAGAAGAACCCCGAATCGGCGAACATCTGCAGGCCGTTGAGCTCGTTGGCCGGCACGCTGATCACATCGAACAGCAGGTTGATCGGGATGTTGAGGATCGACTCGCCGGCCGCCAGCCGCAGCGCCGGGCCGACGACGGGGATCTCGGGCGGCTGCGGGGCAATCGGCGCGACGGCGACGCCACCGGCCAGCGCCAGTGCCACACCCACGCTCAGACACGAATGCCCGATCGCCCCCATGATGCCCCTCCTAGTCAACGGTCCTAGCTACGCTGAGTTTTACCGAAGTGGAAGCTAAATCCCCTGGTTCAGCCCGAAGTTACCAGATCGGGCGTCGGCGGTCGAATCGAAAGGGCAAATCCGCTGGTCAGCGCTGCAGCCAGGCACGGTGGCCATAGGCGTCCAGATGCGTCACCTGCTCCACCGGCGTGCGGGTGGTCGGCCCGTACCGTCCGCGCGGCCAGCCCAGCGGCACGATGCAGCACGGCGTCACCCCGTGCGGCAGGCCCAGCGTCCGGCGGGCCGACGCCACACTCCACAGCGGCAGGGTGATCAGCGAGGCGCCCAGGCCCATGGCGCGCGCGGCCAGCAGCAGGTTCTGCACACTGGGGTAGATCGACCCCCAGTAGCCCGACTCGGCGACGTGGGGCATCCGCACCAACGGCAGCCGTCCCTTCCGGGCGCCCAGTCGCAGGCAGGCCACCACCAGCACCGGGATCTCGGTGAAGTGGTCGACCTGCCACTGGATCGCCCGCGTGATCTTGGCCATCGACTCATCGCGGGCCACGGCACGCCGCAGCACCACGCCGCGTTGAACCCGCCAGGCCTGGCGGTAGCGCCGGGCCAGCTTCTCCTTCACACGGTGGTCCTTGACGACGACGAACTCCCAGTTCTGCGAGTCGTTGCCGGTCGGTGCCCGCAGCGCCAACTCGATGCATTTGAGCACCACGGCGTCGTCGACCGGGTCGGGGAGCACCCGCCGCACCGCACGCTGGGTCATCATCGCCTCGGCCAGCGGCATGTCCAGCCGCGCCAACACCTCGGCGGCGGCCGCCGCGGGATCCACGGAGCCTGCGGTGTCAGCCATGCTCGACGACCCAGGTGGTGGTGAAGCACTGAATCTGCGGGATCCCGTCGGCGAACTGGCGGGCCACCAGGCCCTCGATCGTCCCGCCGACCAGCGGGACCTTGAACTCGACCGTGGCGGTGAAATCCAGCCGCGAGCCAGTCCCGGACGGGGCCAGCACGGCCACCCCGTGGCCGGAGCCGGGCGCGCCAATCACCGCGACGCTGATCTCTCCGCGCGTCCGGCCGTCACCGGCCGGACGCCACACCTCGGTGCTCGCGATCTTCAGGTCACCGCGATACAGCTTGGCAAGCATCCCCGGCAGCAGGCCACGGCGCAGGTCCTCGGTGACCACCGCCGTCACGGCGCCGTCCGGGCCGACGACCAGCGAGTCCAGCGTCTTGTCGCCGCCGAAGGCCGCGAGCCGGGCCAGCCAGTAGTCCTCGTCGCCGAACGCCGCGACAAGCTGCTCGACGCTGGCGGGCGAGGTGAACGACAACTCGAACGAACGCGGCATCGACAGCTACCCGAACAGCCGGTCGGCGAGACCGGCAGCGAACACCCGCGTCTGCTGCAGCTGCTCAGCTGAGACGTTGGTGGGCGGAATGCGCACACCCAGGTACCTCTTTCGGTACTGTCCGCTGCCCAGGTAGCTGGTCAGCGACAGCATCGAGCGCAGTGTGTCGCCGGGGTAGGTGAAGTGGATCTCGCCGGCGTAGCCACCGCCTTGCTGTTCGGCGAGCTCACGCACCGCCGCCGCATTCTCCCGCCAGTACCGTCGGCACACGACGAACACCGCGAACGGCTTGCCGGCCAGCAGCTTTCCCGCCTCGCCCGATGCCAAGAAGGACCGCATCGGCATGCTCACGGTCTGCCACCAGGTCGGCGAGCCGATGCAGATCAGGTCGTAGTCTTCGTTGCGGACCGCGTCCGGGGTGCCGATGGCCCCGGTGGCGCCGCGCTTCTGGGCGCCCAGCACGCTGAGCATGTCGGGCCAGACCCGCTTCATCGGGAAGCGGGCGAACCGCTCGGCGT
>NZ_JBYCLE010000270.1:0-3720 GCF_057473765.1 Mycobacterium sp. TH-M106
CCGTGGCAACCGGCGTATGTGTTCTACCGCTCGGACGGCTCCTCCACCTTCGTGAACAACCCCACTTCGGCGATGTCGCAGCAGGAGTTGTCCGACCAGGTGGCCGCGCTGACCGGCTAGGGCAACACGCTTTCGTGGACCGCGGACTGATCGGCTTCGCCTTCGCCGCCGGATTGGTGGCAGCGTTGAACCCGTGCGGTTTCGCTTTGCTGCCCGCTTATCTGATCCTGGTGGTGCGCGGGCAAGGCAGCGAGGAGACGCTGGCGGCTGTGCCGCCCGGCTTGATGGCGCTTGGCCGTGCGCTGGCGGCCAGTATCGGGATGGCGCTGGGGTTCTTGACGGTGTTCGGGGTGTTCGGCGCACTGACCATATCGGCGGCCTCGACGGTGCAACGATACCTGCCCTACGTGACGGTGCTGATCGGCTTTGTTCTTGTGGCACTCGGGATTTGGCTGCTATTGGGGCGGGAGCTGACGATGTTGACGCCAAAGCGGTTGGGCGGGCGATGGGCTCCGACGGTTCGGCTGGGGTCAATGTACGGTTACGGCGTCAGTTATGCGATGGCCTCGCTTTCGTGCACCATAGGCCCGTTCTTGGCCGTCACCGCGGCGGGTTTTCGTGGTGGCTCCCTGATTGGAAGCGTATCGGTCTATCTCGCCTACGTCGCGGGACTCACCCTGGTCGTCGGTGTGCTGGCCGTCGCCGCAGCGTTCGCGAGTTCGGCGGTGGCCGAACGCATCCGGCGAATCTTGCCGTTCGTCAACCGGATCAGCGGCGGATTGCTGGTGCTGGTCGGGTTGTACGTCGGCTACTTCGGCCTCTACGAGGTGCGTTTGTTCACCGCCCATGGCAATCCCGAGGATGCGGTGATCAGCGCCGCTGGCCACGTCCAGGGCGCGCTTGCGGGCTGGGTGCAGCAGCACGGCGCGTGGCCGTGGGTGCTGGCACTGGCTGTCCTCGTCGTGGGTGCGTTCGCCGGTATCCGGCGTCGACGCGCGCGCCGGTAGCTGTTCTCAACCGACAATCCCGCACCAGTGCGACACCGTTAACCAGTCGGTGTTACACTTCGTCGGTGCCGACTCACCACCGCCGCCACGCGATCACTGAGACCGACGACATCAAAGAGGCGCTCAGCGTAGCCGGTCGCGCATGGCCGCAGCTGGCCGACAAACCCAACGCACTGCTACGCCGACTCATCAAGGCGGGCCAAGTAGCCACGGAGAGTGCCGACGAGGCGCGACTTCGGGCTATCGACGACAGCAAAGGGGCGTTAGCGGGGGTGTATGGCGCCGGCTATCTGGACGATCTGCGTGCTGACTGGCCCGAATGATCATCCTGGATGCCAGTGTGTTGATCGGCCACTTCGAGCCCGCAGACCAGCACCACGAAAAGGCCGGCGCCCTACTGCAGGCCCACCGCGGTCACCGGTTCGGAGCAAGTGTGATCACGCTCGCCGAGATCTTCGCCGATGCGTCCAGAGCCGGGCTGGCCGGATATGCCGAGCAGCTGCTGGAGCAACTCGACGTCGAACCGGTGCCCCTCCTGGCCGACGCCGGTCGTCGCCTAGGGGAGCTGCGCAGCATCACCCGACTGAAGATGCCTGACTGCTGTGTGCTTTACGCCGCTGAACACTGTGACGCCGCGGTCGCAACATTCGACGCCAAGCTTGCCGAACAGGCGCGGCAACTTGGTCGCGCTATGGCTACCTGAGCCAGCCGCGCCGGCGACCCCACGCGTCGCGCACCACGACGAAGAGCACCAGTGCGGCAAACCCGATCAGGAACCAGTCCTCGATGTGGCCCACGTGATTACCGCGCAGCATCGCCAGCAGAAACCCGAAGATTCCCAAGCCGACGTAACGCCAGGTGCGGTGATTGATTCTGCTCCAACCCCACGCCGCGGAGGGCACCTCGGCGGTATCTATCCCAGCGTGACGCTCCACCTCGGTGCCGACCACTTCGACTCCTCTGTTCGCATGGGCAACTGATCGACATTCTGGCATATCGATGGTTAACCGGTTTGGAATGTCCGGTACGCGGCCCGGCCTACGACTTCGGCCAGACTCTCTGGTGTCCAGCGCTGCTCGACGTCGAGCAGCATGCGCTGTGTTTTCTACGTTGTCGACCTGCGATGGTGACAGCAGTGGGCGCATTACCGTGTTGACCCGGCTGGCGAGTTGGGCTCGGCCGCGGGCGACCGGGCAACCTGTGGTGCTTCGGCGACTACACCGGCACGCCGCTAACCGTCTACCCGGGGCACAATGAACGGGTGACCACGAAGCGCCGCAGAGTGCTGATCCTGGGCTCCACCGGCTCGATCGGCACCCAGGCGCTGCAGGTCATCGCCGCCAATCCGGACCGCTTCGAGGTAGTGGGCCTGGCCGCCGGCGGTGGGCGCCCCGATCTGCTGGCCGCACAGCGCGCCGAGTTCGGGGTGAAAAGCATCGCCGTCGTCGACGAGCGAGCCGCCGACGCTATCGGCGACGTCGCCTACCGTGGGGCCGCCGCGGTCACCCGGTTGGTGGAAGACACCGCATCTGACGTGGTGCTCAACGCGCTGGTCGGAGCAGTGGGGCTCAAACCCACCTTGGCCGCGCTGGCGACCGGGGCAACGCTGGCGCTGGCCAACAAGGAATCCTTGGTCGCGGGAGGCCCGTTGGTGCTCAAGACCGCCGCACCCGGCCAGATCGTGCCGGTGGACTCCGAGCACTCCGCGATGGCGCAGTGCCTGCGCGGCGGCACTCCCGACGAGGTCGCCAAGATCGTCCTGACCGCGTCCGGTGGGCCGTTCCGCGGCTGGACATCAGCCGACCTGGAGCACGTCACCCCCGAGCAGGCCGGTGCGCACCCGACCTGGTCGATGGGCCCGATGAACACGCTGAACTCGGCATCACTGGTCAACAAGGGGCTCGAGCTCATCGAAACCCACCTACTGTTCGGGGTGCCCTATGAGCGCATCGACGTCGTCGTGCATCCGCAGTCGATCGTGCATTCCATGGTCACCTTCGTCGACGGCTCGACGATCGCTCAGGCCAGCCCACCGGATATGCGGCTGCCCATCGCGCTGGCGCTGGGCTGGCCGGCGCGGGTGCCCGGCGCGGCTGCGGCCTGCGACTTCACCCCTGCGTCAGGTGCCTCGACCTGGGAGTTCGAACCGTTGGACGCCGCAGTGTTTCCCGCCGTCGAGCTGGCCCGCGAGGCCGGCCAGGCCGGCGGCAGCATGCCCGCGGTCTACAACGCGGCCAACGAGGAAGCAGCAGCAGCATTCCTGTCCGGCCGAATCGGCTTCCCGGCCGTCGTCGGCACTATCGCCGATGTGCTGCACGCCGCAGACCAGTGGGCTGCGAAAACAGGAGAACCCGCTACCGTGGACGACGTACTCGACGCGCAGCGCTGGGCCCGGGAGCAGGTGGCGCGCGTGATCACACGGGAGGTAGCAACAACTCGATGATGTTCGTGGTCGGCATTGCGCTGTTCGCGCTTGCCATCCTGGTCTCGGTGGCGCTGCACGAATGCGGCCACATGTGGGTGGCGCGCGCCACCGGCATGCTGGTGCGCCGCTATTTCGTCGGTTTCGGCACCACCCTCTGGTCGATCCGACGCGGCGAGACCGAGTACGGCCTCAAGGCGATCCCGGCGGGCGGGTTCTGCGACATCGCCGGGATGACCGCGGTCGAAGAGCTGGCACCCGAAGAACGCGACCGGGCCATGTACAAACAGC
>NZ_JBYCLE010000271.1:0-4099 GCF_057473765.1 Mycobacterium sp. TH-M106
GACTGGGGGTCAAGTGGTCGCAGGTTCAAATCCTGTCAGCCCGACTTTGTGAAAGAGGCTCTGAGCTG
This sequence comes from Mycobacterium sp. TH-M106, assembly GCF_057473765.1. Taxonomy (NCBI): domain Bacteria; kingdom Bacillati; phylum Actinomycetota; class Actinomycetes; order Mycobacteriales; family Mycobacteriaceae; genus Mycobacterium; species Mycobacterium sp. TH-M106. Next base: position 69 of record NZ_JBYCLE010000271.1, read on the forward strand.
CTGTTATTCATCGTCACCGGTAGAAGCGGTTCTTGGTGTTGGGACCAGTTTGGGACCACGCAGCCGAGCTGAGAGCGTAGGCGCACTCTCAAACGGCAATCGCTGGATCCGGTGTCCATGTGATCCGCCGAACTCCTACGTCGGTCTCGTCCGGTGGTCCCCCGAGCTCGATCGTTATGAGTTCGTCGCCATCGAAGGCAGGACTCAGTTCGAGAGCGAGATACTCAAAGAGCTCTCGCTCGTGGACGGCGATGATGATCTGGCGGCCATGCTGCTTCGATAGAACTCTCATCAGGCCCGCAAACTGGGTGACGTGAACCTCATCCATTGACTGAACTGGGTCGTCGAAGACGAGGCATGGCACCAGGGGCTCAACCGCTAGGTGCAACGCGATGAATAGGGACAGTGCAGCAGTATTCAAGTTTCCTGCACTGAGCATCAGCTGAGGCGATCCGCCGGTAGTGCCGGAAGTGTGGACCGTCTCTAAAGTCAGTTCAAGCGCAGTCCTCGACGACGTGGGGATTCCGAACATAGGAACGAAGTACTCGCGTGGCGCTAGTCGTGTGAAGACGCTTCGCCAAACATCATTCAGCGACTCGGTGAACACACGGCGCACAATTTCGGTCCGTGCCTGTGACGCTGCATCTTGTACCGCTCTTGCTACGGACTGGCGACGCTTCGCCTCTCTCACACGCGCATCCAAAACCGCCTTCCGTTCCGCGATTTGTGCCACAGCGTCTTTGAGGTTGTCGACGCGCGCCGCGCAGCGCTGCATCTCCTCCAGCATCGCGTTGGCGTTGGCGTACGCCGTCGCGAGCGCTTCCGCCCTAGTAACGCGTTCGTCGGTAATCTCAGCGAGCCTTCGCCACGCGTCATGCAGGGTCTGATCGGCACGGGGGGCAGGGACGTCTAGCTTTCGGGCGAGGTTCTCAAGTTCCTCGCTCACGAATTTTGCGTCGCTTGCGATTGACTCCAGTTCACTCAACGTAGCTTCGGCGACGCGGAGCGCGGATTTCAGTTTGAGCAAGGTGTCGATTACGGCCTGCAGTTCCTGCAGGCGCGTTTGGAGATCATCGAAGGCGGCCTTCTGAGAACGGACTACTTCTAGTTGGTCTTCGGTCAGTAGCTGCCCTCGGATCTGCTCCATTTTCTGCTCGTCGCGTTGCACGGCTGCCGTCGCGGCGTCCCTTTGCTGGCGGAGTTGGCGAAGCTGGAGTCCCTGGTCTGTAAGTTGCGTGATCTTGCGGTCGATGTGGACCGTGAGATGGGTCGATGACACCTCATCGAAGGCTCGATCACACACTGGACAGAGATTGTCCGAGGCATGCTCGCGAAGGGCGGCTAAGCCCTCGGCCAGCGACCCGGCCTCTTCCTGTGCATCGGCGAGCTGATTTTGAAGCACGGTGAGCGAGGATCGACGTTCGACGAGCTGATTCTCCAGCTGCTTGACCTCGGCCATCAGCTCGCTCTGACGAGAGACACGTCGGTCTAGCCTCTGCGTAGACTCAGCAATCGCTGATGATGCATCGGCGGATGTCATAACCCCTAGACGGGCAGCCTCGGCATGCCAGGCATCGATTGCCGGTCCGTACTCTTCACGCCAGCGACGGTGGGCCTCAGATGCATTTGCGGCCTCAGCTCTTGCTTCTTCCAGACGAATTGCCGACGGTCTAGCGGACAAGCCCTCGATTCGGCCGCCGAGCGAGGTGATCGATTGGCGCAGAGCCGCGGCGGCTAGCTTCTCCTCGTCCGCTCGGCTCGCCTTCAGCGCGTTTCGGACCATTTCGACATTGCTGATGGGCAGGGAGTAGCCCAGGACCTCCATTGCTTCGGCGAGAAGTTCCTGTGATCTCGCCAGGTTGTCTCTTGCTGCTTTGAGGTCCGAGGTGGCGGTGCCCAATTCCGCTTCGGCTTGTTGTGCCTCCGCGTCGGCATCCGCCAGTGGTTCGGACAACTTCTTCAGTCGACGAAAGTCGTTCGCGTCGGTCAGCCCGAGGCGGAGAGCATCGAGTTGCTCCAGACCGAGCAGCTCGTTGACAAAGCGAGCGAGGGCTGATTCCTCCTTACCTTCCCGGTACTGATAAAGATCGAGCAGTTGGCCGAGGGACACTTGATCCAGATAGCATCGTTCGGCATAGAACTGAGCAGAAACCGCGTCGAGCGCCGGTGTCCCTTCAATCCGGTTGCCGCCCACTGTCATTCGGCCAGGTGCGTTTCTTCCGCCCAGCTGCTCGGAGATCTTTGCGCTGAGCGTCGCGAATTCGCGTCCATGAAACGGCAGATGGGCGGTATATCGCGGGTCATGACGACGCATGCTGCGGATTTCGCCAGTAAGTGCCAGTTCAAGGGCTGATAGCACGCTGGTCTTACCGGCACCGTTGTGCCCGTGCAGCAACACGATTGGTGCGTCAAGCGGCAGGAAGCGTGTGCCTTCAAGCCGACGAAAGTCGGAGATGGAAATGCCGCGGAGGGGCACGTCGGTCACGAAGTGCCCCCTTCGCTCGACTCGCCAATTGCCGCTGCGTCGATATAGCTGCGCAACCAGTCTCGCACCTCATCGGGGCCGATTTGGGCCGCCTCAAGAAACTTCTGGTGTTCATCGGACACCGGGGCGCCCAACTTCTCAGCCACTACCGTCAGCGGTGGTTGTCCCGCCGACTGCTGTGCCGGGAGCGTTAGTGGCAGCAGCACGGCGACGGCACGGCGGATCTCAACGGGATCAGGAGTATCACTGTCGACGGTGAGGACCCGAGTGCGTTTCGTCAAGTGGTTTGGCCCCACTGTTCTGCATGAATTTTGGCCCCGGGCGTTGGTGTTGGGGGCTTGATCGTTGGTGGCTGGTTTGGCGGCGGCGAGGTGCGCTGCGTGTTGGTGGGCGGTGTCGAGTTCGGTGGCGGTGTGCTGGGCGTATCTGATGGCGTGTTGCAGGCTGTCGGTCAGGGCGTGCATCGTCTGGGGGAGGTCGGGCTGCGGCGCGAGTGAGTCGAGGGTCAGCCTGCCGTCTTGGTGCTGGTGGGTCAGCCAGGCGGTGAGCTGGGCGAGTAGTTGGCCGAGCATGCCGGTCATGTGTGCCAGGGTGGCGATGATCGCGGCGGTGTCGGCGGGATAGGCGAGGTCATCGCTGGCGGGGTGGGTGCGGTGGTTGAGTTCGTGGATGGCGTGGGCGGCCTGATCGGCTAGTTGGCCGGCGGACAGGTGTTCGGTAGTTGTGGTTGTGTCTGACATCAGAACACGGGCTCGTCGTCGTTGCGGCTCAGCAGCGCGCTGAGTTGGTCGAGGCCGACCCGCATGCCGTTGAGGTCGTAGCCGTGTTTGGTCAGCAGCATGTCGAGTTGGTCTTGCTCGAGGTCGATCCAGTCGCGCAGGCAGCTCAGCAGGTCGGCGAATTCGGCGGCGTCGGCGCTGTTGATGGTGATGTCGGGCATGGTCGTTTTCCCTTTCGTTGGTCAGTGGGTGTTCTTGGTTCGGCTGGTCTTGCTGGTGCGTAGCCGGTAGGACTGGGTGCCGGTCTCGATGATGTGGGCGTTGAAGGTGATTCGGTCCACGATCGCGGCGATGAGGCGCGGGTCGGCCACGACGGTTCCCCACTCGCTGAATGGCAGGTTGGTGCCGATTCCGATGCTGGCGCGTTCTTCTCGTTCGGTGATGATCTGGAACAGCAGTTCGGCTCCGCGGGTGTCGATTTGGACGTAGCCCAGCTCGTCGAGCAGCAGCAGGTCCAGGCGGGCGTATCGACCAACGACGCGGGATAGTTGCCGGTCGTCGGCGGCCTCGACGAGTTCGTTGACGAGCTGTGCGGTGGTCACGTAGCGGACCCGGCGGCCTTGTTCGCAGGCCGCCAGTCCAAGGCCGATGAGCAGATGTGTTTTCCCGGTGCCGGAGTCGCCGAGCAGCACCAGCGGTTGCCCGTTGTCGATCCAGGTGCCGCTGGCCAAAGTGGCCAGCTGCGCGGCGCTGACCGATGCCACGGCGTCGGTGTTGAACTCGGCGAGCCGTTTGAGGCGAGGGAATTTCGCTTCGCTGATGCGCCG
>NZ_JBYCLE010000272.1:0-3187 GCF_057473765.1 Mycobacterium sp. TH-M106
CCGAGCGCCTCCAGATGCGCCCGCGACGCGATCTCGGGCACCACCCCGCCGAACCGGGCGTGCTGGTCGACGCTGGAGGCCACCTCGTCGGCCAGCAGCGTCACCGCGCCGTCAGAGTCGAGTCGGGCAATACCGACACCCGTTTCGTCGCAGGAGGTTTCAATCGCCAGGATGGTTTTCATCGCGCCTCCCGGCGCATCAGGTGGGCGTCGGCTCCGCTGGCCCGGTAATAGCGCTTGCGGATACCGACGTCGACGAATCCCATGTCGCGGTAGAGCGCGATGGCCGCGGCGTTGTCGGTGCGCACCTCCAGGTGCACGACGGCGCTGCCCGCGAAGCCCAGCAGCTCAGTCAGCAGCCGCCGGCCGATGCCGCGGCCCTGGTAGGCCGGATCCACCCCGATGGTGTGCACCTCGTACTCGAACGGCGGGATACGGCCCAGCCGGGCGATGCCCGCGTAGCCGACGAGCTCGTCGGCGACCCGCGCGCCGACGTAGTGGTGGTGCCGGGCGGCAAGCGCCCGGTGAAACGCCGCGGCCGGCCACGGGTCGTCACCGTCGAACAGCTGCGCTTCCAGTTCGGCGCAGCGAACGGCGTCGGCATCGGTGAGCGGGCCAATAACAAGCGACGTGACAAGCGAAGCGTCGTGTGGTTGGACATCCGGTCGGCGGAGGTAGAGCGGCACCAGCGGCGCTGGGTTGGCATCCCAATCGTCCACCGCCGCAACCAATCCGGCGGCCGTCGGGTAGGCGATGTCGAGCACCGGCAGGTTGAACAGCGCCGCGTGGTCCGGTGAGCCGGCCACCGCCTGCGCCGCGCCGAAATCGACGTCGCCCGGCGCGCAAACCGCCGGACCGGCAACCCGGACCCCGTCGCGGTACCGTGCCCAGTACACCTCGCGGCGGCGGGCATCGGTGACCACCAACAGTTCATCCTTCCGCACCCGCCTCGCCAGCACCCCGATGGCGTCCAGGCTGCACACCCCGTACACCGGAATGCTGAGCGCATGGCCGTAGGCGGCGGCGGTGGCCATCCCGACCCGCAGCCCGGTGAACGGGCCCGGCCCGCAGCCCACTACCACCGCGTCCAGGTCGGTCATCGAAAGCCCGGCGTCGTCCAGCGCGGCCAGCACGTTGGGGGTGATTCGCTCGGCGTGCGCCCGCGCGTCGACGGTGACCCGCTCGGCCAGCACGGTGCGCTCGTCGCTCGCGCCGGCAGCGGCCACCAAGCCCGCCGTCACCGCGGGGGTGGCGGTGTCGACGGCCAGAATCACCCGGCTCACGGCAGATTCCACCGCCAGGTCGCGGTGCGCACCTCGGAGTCGGGATCACTGCAGCGCTCCAGCGCGATGTCGAGGTGGCGCTCGGAGAGCCGTTCGGCCAGCCCTTCGCCCCACTCCACGACGACGACGGCGTCGTCGAGCTCGGTGTCCAGATCCAGCGCGTCCAGTTCGGCCAGCGGATCGGTACCCCGGTCCAGCAGCCGGTAGAGGTCGGCGTGGATCATCGCCGGTGCACCCGAACGCCGGGGCCGGTGCACCCGGGCTAGCACGAACGTCGGCGAGACGACCGGACCGTCGACGTCCAGCGCAGCCGCGATTCCCTTGGCCAGCACGGTTTTTCCAGCACCGAGCGGGCCGCCCAGCACCACCACGTCGCCGGCGCGAAGCTGCCGACCGAACCGGGTACCGAACGCCAGGGTGTCGGCCACGGTGGCCAGGGTCTGGGTGCCGCTGCGAGTTTCAGCCACTCCCGCTCCCGGCAGCGGCCCGCCCGCGCAGCCGCCGAGTCAGTGCCACCCGTCGCGGGGTGGCCCGCTCGACCAGCCGGACCAGCGCGTCGTCGATCACGTCGGGCTCCTCCAGCTGCACCAGATGACCCGCCCCTTCGACGATCACCAACTCGGAGTTCCACAACGCGGCCGCCATCGCCCGCGAGTAGCCGTCCGGGGTGATCAGGTCGTGATCGCCGCAGGCGACCAGGGTGGGAATTGTGGAAAGCGTTTCCAGTGCAGCACTTTCGTCGTGCACCTCCAGCGCGTGCAGGAATCCCACCATGGTCGTGATCGGGGTGGCGTGCATCATCTCCTCGGAGAACGCCACCACGCTCGGACTGGTCGCCTCGCGACCGTAGGAAGCGGCCCGCAGGATCGGGCCGATCACCGGACGGGCCGCGCCGCGGCCGCGGTGCAACAGCTTCGGTGCATAGCGGGCGCTGAACTGGACGGCCTCCAGCGCCGGGTTCCGCAGCATCTCACCCAGCGGGGAGCGCGAAACCCCCTTGACCGCAGAGGAGATCAGCGCCGCACCGATGATCCGACTGCCGTAGCGTCGGGGGAACTGCCGGGCATGCGACAGCACAGCCATGCCGCCCATGGAGTGGCCGACCAGAACGATCGGGCCGCGCGGCACCGTCGCGTTCAGCACCGCCTCCAGGTCCTGGCCGAGCTGGGGCACGGTGTAAGTGTCGGGCGAGGCGACATCGGAGGCGCCGTGGCCGCGCTGATCGTAGAAGACCATCCGCACCTGCGGCCCCCACTCCTGCGTTAACCGGGTGCGCTGAAAATGAAAGGAGCCCATCTGCAGGCAGAAGCCGTGGACGAAGACCACGGTCAGCGGCGCGTCTGTCGGCCCGACGTCACGCACCGCCAGTGCCACCCCGTCGTCGGTGGTCACCGTCAAACCGCGGTCATGGTCGAGGATCTCGAAATCCTCTTCGGCGTAAGGGTCTTCGGCGCTGGTGCGCCGGGTCATCGTGTGTGCGACGGTGGTGCCGGCGATGGTGCCGACCGCGGTCAGCCCCGCCACACCGGCCAGCCAGCCGCGGGCCCGTCGGCGGTTACGTGCCATTGGCATCAGCTTCGACATAGGTCCGGGTGACCCGGCCGCGCGGACCGGTCACGACTTCGTAGTGGACGGTGCCGAGCACGTCTGCCCAGTCCTGGGCGGTGGGCTCGCCCCGGTTGCCGGGCCCGAACAGGATGGCCTCGTCGCCGGCGCTGACGTCGACCGGCCCGGGGCCCAGATCGACGGCGAACTGGTCCATGCAGACCCGCCCCGCACTGCGCCGCCGCCGTCCGTTGATCCACACGTCGAACCGTCCGCTCAGGGCGCGGAACACACCGTCGGCGTAGCCGATCGGCAGCAGCGCCAGGGTGGTGTCGGCCTCGGCGACCCAGGTGTGCCCGT
>NZ_JBYCLE010000273.1:0-5352 GCF_057473765.1 Mycobacterium sp. TH-M106
TCGCGAACACGTCAGTTGGGCGCTAGCCTCGGATACCTTGGAGTTCGTCGACCTGGAGGACGTCCCTGGCGTGTTCCGGGAACGGCTGCCGCGGATCGGCCTGGATTCGCTGCCGGAGCAGGGCGCGTGGCTGCCACCGTTCCGGCCGCTGATCTCGCTGCTGACCCCGCGTGGATGACAACTGCACAACCTGCAAAACACAGTGCGAGGGTCGGCGCAGATTCGGTAAGGAGTGTAAGTGTTCGCCTGGTGGGGTCGAACGGTATATCGCTACCGGTTCATCGTAATCGGGGTGATGGTAACGCTCTGCCTCGCCGGCGGGTTGTCCGGCATGAGTCTGGGCAAACACCTCACCCAAAGCGGCTTCTACGACGACGCCAGTGAATCGGTGAAAGCCTCGGTGCTGGCCGATGAGGTCTACGGCCGCGACCGCACCGGCCATATCGTGGCGGTCTTCCCCGCCCCCGAGGGGAAGACCGTCGACGACCCGGCCTGGTCGAAGAAGATCACCGGCGAACTCGACACCTTCGTCGATGACCACCCGGACCAGGTCATCGGATGGGCGGGCTATCTGCGCGCACCCGACTCGAAGAACCAGGTCGTCCAGGGCATGAAGACCGCCGACAAGAAGTACACGTTCGTATCCATCCCGCTCAAGGGCGATGACGACGACACCATCTTGAGCAACTACAAGGACGTCGAACCGGATCTGAGGAAGCTCGATGACGGCGCGGTCCAGCTTGCCGGACTGGAGCCGGTGGCCGACGCTCTTACCGGCACCATTGCCGACGACGAGAAGCGGATGGAAGTGCTGGCGCTACCGCTGGTCGCGGTGGTGCTGTTCCTGGTGTTCGGCGGTGTGGTCGCCGCCTGGCTGCCGGTGCTGGTCGGCGGCCTGAGCATCGCCGGTTCGCTGGGTATCCTGCGCCTCACCGCCGTGTTCGGGCCGGTGCACTTCTTCGCCCAGCCGGTGGTGACGCTGGTTGGTCTCGGGATCGCGGTCGACTATGCCCTTTTCGTGGTGAGCCGCTTCCGGGAGGAGATCGCCGAAGGCTACGACACCGAGGCAGCGGTGCGCCGCACGGTGATCACCGCCGGCCGCACGGTGACGTTCTCGGCGGTGCTGATCGCCGTATCAGCGGTCAGCATGCTGGTATTCCCGCTGGGCTTTTTACGGTCGCTGACCTACGCGATGATCGCCTCGGTCATGCTGTCGGCGATCCTGTCGATCACGATCCTGCCGGCCGTGCTCGGCATCCTCGGGGAACACGTCGACGCGCTCGGTGTGCGAACCCTGTTCCGGGTACCGTTCCTGGCGGACTGGAAGGTGTCCCGCGCATATCTGAACTGGCTGGCGGACCTGCTGCAGAGAACCAAGACCCGGCAAGAAGTCGAACACGAGTTCTGGGGGAAACTGGTCAACCGCGTGATGAAGCGGCCACTGCTGTTCGCCGTCCCCATCATCGCCGCCATGGTTTTGCTGATCGTCCCGCTCGGCAAAATCACGCTCGGCGGTTTCAGCGAGAAGTATCTGCCGCCGGGCAACCCGGTACGCCAGGCCCAGGAGCACTTCGACCGGCTCTTCCCCGGCTATCGCACCGAGCCGCTGACCTTGGTAGTCGTCAACGACGACCACAAGCCGGTCACCCAGGCGCAGCTCGCCGATATCCGCAACCGGGCGATGGCGATCAGCGGCTTCACCGACACCAACGGCGATCCGAGCGACATGTGGCAGGAACGCGCCTTCGCTGAAGGCGGGTCGAGGGATCCGTCGGTCCGGGTCATCCAGAACGGACTGGTCAACCGCAACGACGCGGCAAAGAAGGTCAGCGAGTTGCGCGCCATCCCCGTTCCCAGGGGGCTCAGTATTTTGGTGGGCGGCACCCCGGCGCTGGAGCAGGACTCGATTCACAGCATATTCGGCAAGTTCCCACTGATGCTGCTGATCCTGCTGACAACCACCATGCTGTTGATGTTCCTGGCTTTCGGATCGCTGGTGCTGCCGCTCAAAGCGACGGTGATGAGCACCCTCACGCTGGGCTCGACGATGGGCATCTTGACCTGGATCTTCGTCGACGGACACCTGTCGAAGCTGCTGAATTTCACGCCCACCCCGCTGTCCGCGCCGGTGATCGGAATGATCGTCGCGATCGTTTTCGGCCTGTCCACCGACTACGAGGTGTTCCTGGTCTCCCGGATGGTCGAGGCCCGTGAGAACGGCATGTCCACCGCGGAGGCCGTCCGCATCGGCACCGCGACCACCGGCCGCATCATCACCGCAGCCGCCGCGGTCCTTGCCGTGGTCGCCGGTTCGTTCGTCTTCTCCGAGCTGGTGATGATGAAATATCTGGCGTTCGGTCTGATGGCAGCGCTACTGCTGGACGCCACCGTGGTGCGAATGTTCCTGGTGCCGTCGGTGATGAAACTGCTCGGCGACGACTGCTGGTGGGCGCCCCGCTGGATGAAAATCGTCCAGAACCGGATCGGGCTGGGCGAGTTCAGCCTGCCCGACGAACACAAACGACCCGCCGTCCGTGGCTCGCACCCCAGGCAGGCACTGGCTGGCGCGGACGCGGCCACAACGACCGGGCGGAAACCTCCCGCGCCCCACGAGCCTGCCCACTCGGACGTGGAAGGGCCGGAGGGTTCCACGGCCGCCGGTGCGGTCACCCCGTCGGATGCGGGTACCACCCGGATACCGGTCCAGGACCCCGCTCGCGACCACCCAGAGCCCCCGACAACGCGCTTGCGCACCGCCGGCAGCACCCCCGATCGCGAAATCGAGTCCTGGCTGGGCGAGGTGCGCAGCGGTCCGGCGGTCACAGGCGACACAGACGACACAGACGACACAGACGACACAGACGACACAGACGACACTACCGCCATCCCGGCGCAGGACTGCGGGGGCACCCAGGACGCCACGGAGAAGCTGGCCGCCCAGCCGGAGTCCGGGAACGGCGCCGAGAAGCCCCGGCTGCGCCGCAGCAGCGGGGGTCTGAGCGCTGCGGAGTTGCTGCGGCGCGAAGGCCGGTACTGACCTAGCGACACCTAGCGGCAACCAGCCGATCAGCTTCGGGCTGCGGCGGACCGGCTGACGCCGATCAGCGTCCGCACCGCCCGGTCGGCAAAGGCGATCGTGGGCACTGCCAGCAGGGCGCCGACGATACCGGCCAGCATTCCGCCGGCGGCGATACCGAGCACCACCGCCAACGGGTGGATCGACACCGCACGCCCCATCACCAGCGGCTGCAACACATGCGTTTCGAGCTGGTTCACGGCGATGATCAGTCCCAGCGTGATCAGCGCGTAAACCCAGCCCTTGGCGATCAGGGCGACCAGCACCGCCAGGAGTCCGCTGAGCACCGCACCGACCAGCGGAATGAAGGCGCCCAGGAACACCAGCGACGCCAGTGGCAGCGCCAGCGGCACGGCCATGATCACCAGGCCGACGCCGACGCCGACCGCGTCGACCAGCGCCACCAGGAACGTCGCCCGCACGTACCTGACCAACGACTCGAACCCGGCGATGCCCGCGGCGTGCACCTTCTCGCGCACCTCGCCCGGGAAGATCTTGACGGTGAACCGCCAGATGTTGCGCCCGTCGTAAAGAAAGAAGATCACCGTGAACAGCGTCAGGAAAGCGCCGGTGACGATCTTGGTGATCGTTTCGGCCGTCGACAGCGCGCCGCTGGTCAGCTTGGCCTGATTGTTTCGCAGCGTGCCGATCGCGGTGTTGCCGGCGCTGTCGATCTGCTCTCGGCTGAGGTGCAGCGGGCCTTCGACCAGCCAGCGCTGGGTCGAGTTGATCACCTGGGCCACCTGCTCGACCAAGCCCGGAACACCATCGACGAACTCGTCGATCACGAAGCTCAAGATGCCGCTGAGGACGGCCAAACCGCCCAGCAGCAGCAGAAAAACCGCCAGCCCACGGGCCACCCCGTGCCGGTCCAGCCAGTCGACACCGCGCAGCAACAGCGCGGACAGCAGCAACGCCACCGCCAGTGGAACAAAGATCACCTCGAGGCGTCTGACGACCAGCAGCACCGCCACCACCGCGGCCAGCACAATCAGCAGCCGCCACGACCAAGCCGCCGCCCGGCGGACGATCGGATGAACAGACTCGCCTGCGTCGGTCATGCAACGCCCATCGCCTACGCCCATCACCTTGGACAAGGCGCCGGTACCCGTGCTGCCACAGCGACCATGAAACCATCTCGCACCGACGACAACCTGCAGCCACACCGACGACGAACCGTTGCCGTTGACGGCGCGGAGCACCTCAAATTCCGGTCGCGTAACGACGCGGTCACGTGTTCCGCGCGGGGGTAGTTATTCGGGCCTGCACGGCTACCCTAAAGCACGTGTCGTACGACGTGCACCTCCGCAATCGCGGGGCGCCGGAATGGTTGTCCCGCGAACGGGTGGGGCCCCCGGCTCGCAGTCGGTACTGGTGGGTCCGCTGGGTGATCATCGGCGTCGTCGCGGTCGTGCTCGCGGTCGAAGTCGTGCTGACCTGGGATCAGCTGGCCAAGGCGTGGCAGAGCCTCTACCGCGCCGACGGAGCGTGGCTGCTGGCAGCGGCCCTGGCAGCCGCCGCGTCGATGCACAGCTTCGCCCAGATACAGCGCACTCTGCTGCGCTCTGCCGGGGTGCACGTCAAACAGTGCCGATCCGAAGCCGCCATCTACGCCGCCAACTCGCTTTCCACCACACTGCCCGGTGGGCCGGTGCTGTCGACGACCTTCCTCTACCGGCAGCAGCGGCTGTGGGGAGCCTCCCCGGTGGTGGCGTCGTGGCAGTTGGTGATGTCAGGTGTGCTGCAAGCGGTTGGATTGGCGGTGCTCGGTCTGGGCGGCGCGTTCTTTCTCGGTGCCGAGGACAATCCATTCTCGCTGGCGTTCACTCTCGGCGGCTTCGTCGCGTTGTTGCTGCTCGCCAAGGCGGTCGCGTCGCGACCGGAGTTGATCGACGGCATCGGGGTCCGGGTCGTGTCCTGGGTCAACTCGGCGCGCGGCAAGCCGGCCGATACCGGCCTGGCGAAGTGGCGCCATTTGCTCACCCAGCTGGAGTCGGTTAGCCTCGGCCGGCGGAACCTGTCGGTGGCGTTCGGCTGGTCGCTGTTCAACTGGATCGCCGACGTCGCCTGCCTGGCATGCGCGGCCTACGCCGCCGGTGGTGACGCGTCGGTCGCAGGGTTGACGGTGGCCTACGCTGCCGCCCGCGCGGTCGGCACCATCCCGCTGATGCCGGGCGGTCTGCTGATGGTCGAAGCGGTGCTGGTGCCGGGGCTGGTGTCCAGCGGCATGTCGTGGCCCGACGCCATCTCGGCGATGCTGGTCTATCGGCTGATCA
>NZ_JBYCLE010000274.1:0-5906 GCF_057473765.1 Mycobacterium sp. TH-M106
TCGCGTCCGGCGATTCGATGGGCAACTCCGAGGTGCTCATGTCGGCAAGGATGTCCGTCCACGCCGACAACAATGCTTCCCCATCGAGACGTCCGAGGCGGGTCTTGATCGAAATCTCCCACGCCGAGGCGGCCGTTACCCACAGATTCGTATCGGGGCTGGATAAGACCGTGAGTACTGGCGCAGCCAGCTGAGAAGGATCACTGACGAGCCACAGCAGCGTGTGGGTATCAAGAAGGATATTCACCCCTTGTCGCCTTCCCACGCCGCGAGTTCATCGTCTGGGAGAGCGTCGTCGAAATCGCTGGGCACCAACAGATTTGGTAATTGACCGAAACGGCGCGGTACCGCGGCGATCGGCGTCAGCTGCGCCACGGGTTCGCCGTGGTTGGTGATGATGAACGAGTTGCCGGCCTTGACGTCCGCCAGGAGACGGTTGAGCTGATTCTTGGCCTCAGTGCTGCTGACTTTCTCGATGGGCATAGCGGAACCGTACCACCGTGAAGCTAGTCGCGCTAGCGTGTCTAGCTATCAGCGCCGGCGCTGGGAGGCCGCCGCAGCACGACGCGAGCGACCAGCGGCTCGGTATCGGACTCGTCGTACTGCCGGGACGCGCCGATCTCGGCTGGAGGGGGATACCAGATTTGCCGGTCATCGCCGGCGTGATCTTCGGAGGCGATGGGGAGCAGCTCCGTCGGAGCGTCGGCGCCGTCGGCGTGGTGAGCGCCGGTGTAGCCGGCAGCGTCGTCGATGTCGTCGATCGGGCCGGGTGTGTCTCCGGCCGCACCGGCCAGTTCCCAGCGCGGCTGTCGGGCTGACGATTTCACCATTCCAACCATGAACAGCGCCGCAACCACGCCGAACAACGCGATGAACGCGGTCCCCAGCGTCGATTCCGACATCGCCGCCGAAAACGGCTCGCGCAGCAGCTCGGGTAGCTGCAGCGCCGCCCCCGGTGCGTTGCCGTGGGACGGCCCGCCGCCGGGCAGCGACGGCATGTTCGCCGCGATGCGCGACGTCATGAACGCCGCCATGCCGGCACTGCCGAGCACCGCGCCGAGTTGGCGGGTCGCGTTGTAGACCCCCGAACCCGCACCGGCCAGCTGCGGCAGCAGGTTGCGGGTGGCCGCGGCGGCCAGCGGAGACCAGATGAACGCGTTGCCGACACCAACCCCGGTGAACGCCAACACCAACCGCCAGATCGGGGTGGCGGGGGTCATCTCCACAGCCAGCCAGGTCAACGTGATCGCCAGCACCGAGAACCCGAAGCCTGTCACCGACCGCGGGTGTGACCGGTCGATGATCTTGCCGACCGCCGGGGCGAGTAGGCCGGAGGCGATCGCCATCGGGGCTGTCAGCACCGCCGCACGTATAGGCGAGAGCCCACACACCGACTGCGCATAGAACATGATCGGCAGCGCCATCGCGGTGGCCACGCAGCCGATGACGGCCACCGCTAGGCTGGCCAGGCTGAAATCGCGGTCGGCGAAGATGCTCAACGGGATCAGCGGCTCACCGGTGTTGGTTGCCTGACTGTAGACAAAGGCGATCAGGAACCCGAGTCCGGCCAGCAGCGTCGCCACGATCCACGCCGCCCAGCCGGTGGACTCACCCTCCTGCAGGGCGAAGACGACGAGAAACACCGCCATCCCGGACAAGACGATGCCGACCAGGTCGAACCTGTGCGGGTGGGTCGGCAGATCCGGTAGCAGCCAGACCGCCAGCGCCAAACCGACGCCACCGACCGGCACGTTGACAAAGAAGATCCACTCCCAGCCCATCCAGCCCACCAACACACCGCCTGCCAACGGCCCGACCAGGGTAGCGACGCCGGCGGTGGTGCCCCATACGCTCATCGCCATGCCACGACGCTGCGGCGGAAAGATCCTGGTGATCACCGACAGCGTCTGCGGGGTGAGCAGCCCGGCTCCGATGCCCTGCACCGTGCGCGCGGCGATCAGCATCTCGATGCCGCCGGCCAGGCCGCACCACAGGGAGGCGACGGTGAACACCGCCAGGCCGATCAGGTAGAGGTTCTTCGGGCCGAACCGATCACCGAGCCGGCCAGCCACCAGCAGCGGCACCGCGTAGGCAAGCAGGTAGGCGCTGGTGACCCAGATCACGGTGTCATAGCCGATGTCCAGTGCGGTCATGATGCTGGGGTTGGCGACCGCGACGATGGTGGAGTCGAGCAGGATCATGAAGAAGCCGATCATCATCGCCCAGAGCGCGTTCCACGGGTTGGTCGGTGGCGAGGGGCGGGCCCGCGCCCAGCGATTGCGCCGCACGCTGTGACCGCGTCGCGTCCGGACCGTCGTGGTGGTCATATCCTCACTTTGTGTCGATCCCACCTCGTGTGACGCTACGGACAGAATCTGTCACGGACAACTCCAGACAACTCCGACGTCGAGGACATTTGCCGTCGGCAGCTCACCGGCCGGTTGGGGCGCTATAGCGTGAAACTCTGAACGCACCCGACCAGGACGAATCAGGACGGAGGGTGGCCATGGGCACCCGGCAATGCGAGCCCACTCGGAATGCGCCGCCGTCGACAGACGACCAAAAGCCCGGCGCAGCGGCCCGGATTCTGTCGCGCGTCATCGAGCGCAGCGGCCGGGTGCAGCGGCCCGCGGTGCGGGCCTACGTGCAGCGGTTGCGCGACGCCCGCCCAGGTGCTGACCCCGCCAGCGTCGTCGCGAAACTGGAGAAACGCTACCTGGCCGCGGTGACCGTCAGCGGCGCAGCGGTGGGTTGTTGGGCGGTGTTGCCCGCCATCGGCACACTGGCTGCGCTGTCGGCGATCGCCGGGGAGACCGCGGTGTTTCTCGAGGCGACCGCAGCGTTTGTGCTGGCTGTCGCGGAGGTGCACGGCATCCCCGCCGACGACCGAGAGCAGCGCCGCGCCGTGGTGCTGGCCGTGCTGGTCGGCCCCGACAACAGGGACGCCAAGCGTGTGGTGGCCGACCTGCTCGGCCCCGGCCGTACCCGCGGCGCGTGGCTGGCAGGAGGCTCAGCGGGGGCAGCAGCGGCAGCAGGGGCACTGCCGTTGGTCTCGCTGTCCAGGATGTCGGAGTTGAACTCTCGTTTGCTGCGATACTTCGTCCGGCGCTACACCGTGCGGCGCAGCGCACTGGCGTTCGGCAAGCTGCTGCCGGCCGGTATCGGGGTGCTGATCGGCGCGGTGGGTAACCGCAAGATGGGCAAGAAGATCGTCAGCAATGCTCGCAAGGCGTTCGGCGCGGCACCCGCCCGCTGGCCGGCGACCCTGCATCTGTTACCGGCGCCGCGCGACACCGGACCGGAAGACGGCCCACCTAGCGGAATAGCCGCCGGGGGTTGCGAACAGTTGGCAGATTACTGAGCGGTAGTGAGCGTATGAACGTTCTAGTGAGTATGTGCTGGTGTGAATCTGACTGAGTGGGCGCGTGCTCAGGGTGTTCATCCGCAGACGGCGTACGACTGGTTTCGGCAGGCGATGCTGCCGGTTCCGGCGGTGCGGGTGAACGAGCGGACGGTGTTGGTGTCCCCCGACGCGGTGGCCGAGTCGGCGCCTGCCGCGTTCGGGTTGTATGCGCGGGTCTGCTCGCATGATCAGAAGCCGGACTTGGATCGCTAGCTCGCGCGGCTTACCGGCTGGGCCGCTGAGGCGGGCGGGGTGGTGGTGCTGGTGGAGGCCGAGTCGTCGGGGATGAACGGGCCGCGGGCCAAGGTGCGCCGGCTGCTGGCGGATCCTCGCGTGACGGCGGTTGTCGTGGAGCACCGCGACCGGTTGGGGCAGATGAACACCGAACTGGTCGAGTCTGCGCTGGCGGCGCACGGCCGCCGGTTGGTGGTGCTCGACGACGGCGAGGTTGACGACGACCTGGTGCGCGACATGGTGGAGGTGCTGACGTCGTTCTGCGCGCGGGTCGGCGCAGCGCGCGAAACAGAGCGATCAAGGCGGTTGGATGCGCGCAGCGTGATGTCGGCCCGGCAGCGTTTGTCGGTGGCCGGGTGGATGATGCGCGTCATGGGTGAGATGGCCGCGGTGGCCGTGGGTAAGCCGTTACGTCGGATTGGCGATCCGGTGGTGGCTGCCGCCCCAGCGGGCGTGCGTGTGCGCACCCGGCTGCACCTGACCGTTGACGAGATCGCAGTACTGGGTGGGGTCGGTGAGTTCTTGGGTTCGGTGTATCGCCGCGAGCTCGTGTGTCGGATCACGTTGGGCCGTTTAGACCGCAAGGCGCACGCCGTGTGGCGCGCTGAGCGTAAGCGGGCGGTGACGGCGGTGGCGTCGTCGCGGTGGGCCGGTGCGATCACCCGCGCGGTCGAAGACCAGTACCAGCTCGGGATGCGCGCCCTGGACGCCGAGGTCACCGATTTGCGGGCCGCGATCGCCGTGCTGGAATCGCGGTGTGCGCTGCGCCCGGGTGAGGTAGGCGTCGCGGATCGGGATCGAGCTGGTGGGCCGCGGCGACGGTCACGACGCACGGTGCGCGGTTATGCCACGGCGGCCGAGCGGTTCTCCAAAACCCGCCGCCTGGCGGCCCTGCGTGACCGTCTGGCCGGGGCGCACGCCGCGTTGGCCGCGGGCCGGCCGTCGATCACCGTGGGCGGGAACAGGTTGTGGCGCACCCGGCAGAATCTGGCCGCCGCTGAGTGCAGCGAGCAGCAGTGGCGGGACCGTTGGGATGCCGCCCGCATCTTTTTGACCGCCGACGGTGAATCCGGTAAGACCGGCGGTAACGAGACGATCCGCGTCGACGAGTCAGGTCATCTCCGGATCAAAGTTCCTGCCGCCCTGGTGGACCGGTTCGGCACGCATCTGCACATCGCCGCCCCGGTCGCGTTCAACCACCGCGGTGACGAATGGCTTTCCCGGGTGGTTGCGCGTCGGGCGGTGCGCTATGACATCACCTTCGACCCCGACCGGGGCCGCTGGTATCTGGACGCGTCATGGACCACCACCCCGGGCCCGGTCCCCGAGCTCGGCCAGCTTCGCGATCACCGGGTGCTCGCGGTGGATCTCAACGCCGATCACCTGGCCGCCTGTCTGCTCGATACGTCGGGTAATCCGGTCGGCGAACCGGTGACCATCGAGGTCGCCACGACGGGTTTACCGGCCTCGCACAGGGACGGGCGTGTGCGCGCGGCAATCACCACACTGCTCGACTTGGCCCAACACCATCACTGTGCGGCCGTCGTAGCCGAAAACCTCAACTTCACCGACGCGCGCAGCACCGGGCGTGAAACCATGGGCCGCGGCAAACGTGGGAAGCGGCTACGCGCCACGGTCGCCGGTATCCCCACCGCCAAATTCCGGTCGCGACTGACCTCGATGGCGTCGCGCCGAGGTATCGCCGTCGTCGGCGTGGATCCGGCATACACCAGCAAGTGGGGGCGTCAGCATTGGCGTAAACCCTTGCAGCAACAGACTTCCGATCCGACCGCTGTCACCGTGCATCACGGTGCGGCGGTCGCGATCGGTAGACGTGGACTCGGCGTGCCGATCAGGCGGCGGCCAGCAGGACCCCGCACCCAACAGCGGATGCGTGCGGGCACTCCACCGGCCAGACCTGACCAGCCACAGGGAACCACACGACGGTGTGAACGTTCTGGCTCACCGCTACACCCAACACGACGACGAGGCGTACCGGTCCACCAGAGAACACCCACCGCCAGCGGCCAACACCGTTCGGACCGCACACCGGGCAGAAACTCAGTTTCGCTCAGTGTCTAGGAACGGTTAGCCTGGTAAGGGCGAAAGCAGGCCAAAGCCCAGGACCGGTGAGGCACCGGGCACATCCAAGACGTGACGAGCGTGGCTTGCCGACAGACGAGGAATCGAGGCGAGTAGCTGCCGTGAGCGGTATCAGTTCACCCTTCGGTCAGAATGAATGGCTAGTCGAGGAGATGTACCGCAAGTT